>VGVX01000064.1 GCA_016873845.1 Ignavibacteria bacterium | reverse complement strand
TCATTGTTCTCTATCCACTCGCTGAAGTAATGCAAGCGGCTCAAGTAGTCATCTTTAATACCATCTCGATACCGAATATACTCAAGCTCTTTGATATAGCTTTCGAAACTTGAATCACCTCGTTTGATCAATCGCGATAACACTAATGAATTTTCAATTAGTGAAACGCAATCCAATCCATGTAGGTAAATAAAAACTTCTTCCTTCCCGGGTTTTTCAAGCACGAATCCTTCATAGTCGGTTCCAATGAAAGACTTTGCAATTTCATAGAAGACTTCATTGATTGGTTTTTCTTTTAGATTCTCTGACCCAGCAAACTCAAATTTTGATCTGCAAGTTTCTAAACTTGCTACATGATTCAAATAATCGATTTGGGAAAACAAAACTTGGCTGATTGTCAATATAATTGCAAGGAAAGTAATTCGCATTAGCATAAGAAATTCGAAATAATTTTAGAAAGGAGTTTCAACTTCTGGTGCGTATAGTTCTGCGACTCTAGTAGTTTCAAGATTTTCAAATCTCGTAGCATGATCAAGAAACGCTAATTCAAATGAAGCAGTTGGACCATTTCGCTGTTTTGCGATAATAATTTCAGCGATATTCTTCTCCTTTTCATCGAGTTGATCTCTGTCTAAATATTTATCAGCACGATGAATAAAGCAGACGAGATCAGCGTCCTGCTCGATTGCCCCAGATTCTCTTAAATCCGAGAGAAGCGGACGTTTGCTCTGTCTTCCCTCAACTTGTCGATTGAGCTGAGCTAAAGCAATTATTGGAATATCCATTTCTTTTGCAAGACTCTTCAACGAACGTGAAATGTAGGATATTTCTCGCTCGCGTGATTCAGTATTTGATGGACCCTGCATCAACTGAAGATAATCTACAAAAATCACTTTAACATTATGTTCCGCAATTAATCGTCTCGTCTTTGCGCGGAGTTCAAGAATTGAAAGAGCAGGTGTATCGTCAATAAAAAATTTCAAATTTGAAAGCTTGTGAAATGCAGTTGTCAATTTACGATCTTCCTCATGATCTAGAACTTTTGAACGCAAACGTGACATTGGAATTCGTGTTTCACCACTTAAAAGTCTTAAGACAATTTGATTCGTTGTCATTTCAAGACTGAAGAAACCAACTGGGACTTGGTAATCATTCGACATATTTCTAGCGATTGAAATTGCAAGTGCTGTCTTTCCAATTCCAGGTCTTGCTGCTATAATTATCAAATCAGAATTTTGAAATCCGTTCGTCAATTCATCGAACTGAAAGTATCCTGTACGGGTTCCTGCATACTCAGCTTTGCGTGAACGTTCAATTTTATCTATTGTATCTTTTATTGCAAGATTGATCGGGGTGTAAGTTCGTTTAAATTTATTTTCAGAAATATCAAATATTTTTCTCTCTGCATCATCAAGAATTTCAAACGTATCATCTACACCTTCATAACATTTGCCGGCGATTTCAATTGACGATTTTATCAATTCACGCAGCATAAACTTTTCAATTAAAATCTTGCAGTGATATTCAACATTCGCAGCACTGGCAATATTGTTTGTAAGCTCAGTTAAAATTCCTGGTCCGCCAATTTCATCCAGTTCTTCTCTGCGGCGCATTTCTTCGAGCAAAGTTAAAACATCTATCGGACTTCCCTTTTGAAAAAGCTCCTTAATTGCTTCAAATATTTTTCTATTCGTTTCGGAATAAAAAATATCAGACTGGCTCAACATTTCAATTACTGTATTTGCAACACTATTATCCAGAAGAATTGCACCTATGACACTCGATTCAACATCTAGAGCTTGCGGTGGAATGTTTTTTCCTGCATCAAGAGTAATTTTTAAATCAGAGCCGTTTCCTTTTTTCCTGATCTGTCGTTTTGTCATTTTAATTTGTTACTTCTTCAAGATATTTTTTTGCTTTTTTCAAATCATCTAAAGTTGGTGTTTTCCAATGCGGGTTTCGTAAAATTGCTGCAGGATGAAATGTAACAACCAATGGAATGCCATAATAATCGTAAATTTCCTTTCTTAAATTCGTAAGAGTTTCACTCGTTTTGAGCAAAGTATTACCAGCGATTCTGCCTAAAGCTACGATAATTTTTGGTTTTAGTAAACTTAATTGCTTCAGCAAGTAAGGTTCGCATTTTTCTACTTCATTCGGAAGAGGATCGCGATTGCCGGGCGGTCTGCATTTCAAGATGTTGCATATAAAAACTTCTTCACGTTTTAATCCTATTTCCTTCAACATTTCATTAAGTAATTTTCCTGCTCTGCCGACAAATGGTTCGCCCTGTTCATCTTCATCTCTGCCTGGTGCTTCACCAACAAATACAATTTCTGAAAAATGATTCCCTACACCAAATACGAATTTTTTTCTTTTAGAACCAAGTTCGCACTTCATACAATTATTTATTATTGAATCTAATTCGGTTAAACTTTTTGCTGTCACAAAATTTTCATCTATTTGATTCAATCTTTTATCAATGACTGCCGTATCGAGTTCAGCTTGGTACACGGTATCATCCGAATCTGAAATGAAAATTGGGACATCAAGTTCTTTTTGATGAGTCAGCCAACTTTCGACATTCGATAAAATTTTATCTAATTCTTCGTTACTGTTCATTTACTTTTTATCTGATCTAAAATGTCATTTGCAGCATCAAATTTTGATTTCAATGTATATTCAATAACCTCGCCAGTTTTTTTCAGAATAATAATTTGATTTGTGTCACCTTCGAATGCTGCACCTTTGACATTGGGATTATTGATAACAACAATATCGAGATTCTTCTCTATCAATTTTCTTTTTGAATTTTCAATTTCATTTTCAGTCTCGACAGAGAAGCCGACTACCACTTGCTTTTTCTTTTTCAATCTAGCAATCTCTTTCAATATATCTTTTGTTTTCACTAATTCAATTGTCAGTTCATGCATGTCTTTTTTAATCTTGGATTTAGAATAATTTTTTGGCTTGTAGTCGGCAACCGCAGCGGCGGAAATAAATATATCACACTTAGCAAATTGTTTGATCACTTCCTCGTACATCTCGTCAGCTGATCTAACATGAATAACTTTGATAAATTTCGGAAACGATACTTGTGAAGGACCGGTGACTACAGTAACATCCGCACCGCGGTAATAAGCGGCAAGTGCTGCTGCCTGCCCCATCTTACCGCTTGCGCGATTTCCGATAAAACGCACAGGATCGATCTCCTCGTAAGTTGGGCCTGATGAAATTACTATTTTCTTTTTGGTCAAATCCTTTTTTGAGCCGGCAAGAATTTTTTCAGCTTCGTTCAAAATGTTTTCAACTTCTGCCATGCGGCCTTTACCCACCAAGCCGCTTGCAAGATCACCAAAACCAGGCTCAACGAAATAAATTCCTCGAGCTTTCAATTCACTAATGTTCCTTTGATTCGCCCTGCTTTCAAACATATCCTCATCTGCGGCTGGAGCGATCAATATAGGTGCACGGATAGCGCTGATAAGTGTCGTTAAAGCATTATCCGCAATTCCAAAATTTATCTTTGCAATGCTGTTCACGGTTGCCGGGGCGAAAATGAATAGATCCCCCCACAAACTGAGTTCAATATGCCAAGTGCTCAATTTAAGATTTGACTTACGATCCTTCGGGAATATATCAACGATTACTTCGTTCTGAGAAAGTGTAGAAAATGTTAGCGGGGTAACAAACTCACAAGCTGAAGGTGTCATAACGACTTTAACTTCAGTACCGAGTTTTATTAGTTCACGGACTAAGTAGCAGGCTTTGTAAGCAGCGATTCCACCGCTCACTCCTACAATTATTTTTTTCTTTTGAAATACTTTCAACCAATGAACCCGCTCAAAAAATTATTTACATATTTTCCGGTTTTACAAATCTAATTACCGGCTTAGAGAGAAATATTTATTTATTAAATCTAAACTCGACATCACCCTCTAAGAAATCTTTTAGCGCTCTTTCGGTGGGTTTGCCTTGTTTTTCAAGTTCTTTGCTGATCCGAATTTGATCTGGATTTTCAATCTCCTCTTGTTCATCAAATTGATTGATACCAGGAATCTCAGCAACTCTCTTATTATACTCAATCTTTATATCGTCATTGATTTGTCTCGCTCTTTTAGAAGTAACAACAATCGCTTCATAAATGCTTTCTGCATGTTTTTCAATTTCTTTTACATCAACTGGTTTTAATGGCATAGTTAATCCTTAATTTGTTAATAATTCTTGTACAATTTTATTTACTTCAGTGACTGCATCTGCTAGTTCGTAATTTTTTACTTCAAAATCAAAGTATTTTGCTTTATCCAGCTCCATTTTTGCGCGTTCTATTCGTTTTGCAAGTTTTTCCGGAGTCTCTGTGTTACGATTTTTCAATCTCTCTTCCAGAACTTCGATACTGGGCGGAACAATGAAAATAAGTTTGGCTTCTGGATAAAGTTTTTTGAGTTGAAGACTACCATTAACATCAAGTTCAAATAGTATCGATTTATCCTCTTGAAGCAACCGATCTACTTCAGATTTGAGTGTTCCGTAATAATCTCCGTAAATGTTTTCCCATTCTACGAAATCATTTTTTTCCAGTTTCTGCTTAAACTTTTCTTCTGTTAGAAAGTAATATTCAACACCATTAATTTCGTTATGTCTCTTTTTCCTTGTAGTAGCTGAAATTGAAAAAGTTAACTTGCCTTTATTCAGCTTCAGTATCTCTTTAAGGACAGAAGTCTTTCCTGAACCGCTTGGGGCTGATATGACTATTAATTTTGCTTTACTCAATGTTAAATAATTGTTCTCTTATCTTTTCTAATTCTTCTTTAATTCTCACAACGAGCTGAGAAATTTCTGCACTGCTTGATTTCGAAGCGATGGTATTTGCCTCTCTTAACATTTCTTGTGACAGAAATCCTAATTTTCTGCCGGCAGCTTCTTTGCTTTGCGCAGCTTCCTTAAAGAACTGAATATGACTGTTGAGCCGGACACATTCTTCAGTTATATCCATTTTGTCTAGAAGAAAAACAAGCTCTATTTCAATTCGCTCATCGGCAACTTCTTTACCTTCGAGCAGTCGAGTGGCTTTTTCTTTTAGACGTCCGAGTTCTTCCTGCTCACGATTTCTCCAAATTGAAATTATCTGATTAATATATTCACTGATCTGACTCAAACGTGAGATAATATCTTTTTCGAGTTCGCCGCCTTCTTTTAACTTCATTTCCATCAGACTTTGAATTGCAGTCTCGGCGCAGCTGATCAAATTCCCGAATTCTTCTTCAGATAATTCTTCTTCTTTATACTGAAATATTTCAGAAAATTTTAAGTAATGATCGAGCTTAATTTTTTCTTTCAATCCAGTTGACTTGCGCAACGTTTTCAGAAGATTATTAAGAAATTTAACAGCATCTTTATTTATTTCGATTGGAAGTTCGACATTATTTTTTTTTTGAATACTGGCAGAGAGAGAAATTTTTCCACGAGAGATTTTGTTTTTAACAATCTCCCGGAAGTCGTTTTCTTTTGTCGAGTGATTCTTGGGAAGTTTTACAGATACTTCTAAGAATTTACTGTTCAAACTTCGTATTTCTACGCTATAGTGAATACCTTTCGATTCAATCTCGGCATTCCCATAGCCTGTCATGCTAATTATCATATAGAATTCTGAATTTGGAGCACAAAGTTAGCCAAAATATTTTTACTATACAAAATTGATGTGTTTTGGATATTTTCAATCTGCAAAAAACTTTGATTGCCATGTAATTTTTCGTAGATAGAACAATCATTAATACTACAAAAATTTTAGAAACCTTAATTTTTTCCTTATTTTTGAAAGAGTTTTTAAATACTTGATTCGAATTCAAATTTTACAAATCAATCTATTAGCGAGGATTTATGAAAATAACGAAGAGATCATGGGCTGAACCATTTAAAATAAAAGTTGTTGAACCACTCAAAATGACCTCACGTGAGGATAGACTTAAAGCAATTAAAACTGCGGGTTATAATACTTTTCTTCTAAAATCGGAAGATGTTTATATCGATTTATTGACCGACAGCGGAACGAGTGCTATGAGCGATTATCAGTGGGCAGGAATGATGCTCGGCGACGAAGCTTATGCTGGAAGTAAAAATTATTATAATCTAGAAGATAATGTTAAAAAATATTATGGCTTTAAATATTTAGTTCCAACACATCAAGGCAGAGGAGCTGAACACCTCGTTTCACAAATCTTAATTAAAAAAGGTGACTTCATTCCAGGGAATATGTATTTCACTACTACACGCTTGCATCAAGAATTAGCCGGCGGAACATTTGTCGATGTAATAATTGATGAAGCTCACGATCCTGATAATCTTCATCCGTTTAAAGGGAATATTGACCTAAAAAAAATGGAGAAACTTGTTAAGGAAGTCGGAGCAAAAAAAATTCCATACGTTTCTGTTGCTGCAACGGTTAACATGGCTGGCGGACAGCCGATTTCGATACAAAACATAAAAGAGTTAAAAACTTTTTGCGATAAGCACAGAATAAAAATGTGGTGCGATGCAACCCGTGCAGTTGAAAATGCATATTACATTAAAACTCGTGAAAAAGGATTTGCTCACAATACTATTGCTGAAATTCTAAAAAAGTTTTGTTCCTATTTCGAAGGGATTTGGGTTAGTGCAAAAAAAGATTGCCTAGTAAATATTGGCGGTTTACTTGCAACCCGGAACTGGAAAGTATTTGAAGAAGCAAGAAATCTTGTAGTTGTATATGAAGGTCTACACACTTATGGAGGTTTAGCTGGACGCGATATGGAAGCAATGGCTCGCGGGATAGAAGAAATGGTTGAACTTGACCATATAAAAGCAAGAATTGGTCAGGTTGAATATATCGGAAATCTTTTACTTAAAGCGAAAGTTCCTATAGTGAAACCGATAGGCGGTCATGCAATATTTTTAGATGCGAAAAAATTCTTGCCGCACATCCAGCAAGACAAATTTCCGGCTCAAACTCTCGCTGCTGAAATTTATTTGGACTCTGGCGTCCGTACGATGGAGAGAGGAATTGTTTCGGCCGGAAGAAATAAAGTTACCGGAGATCATAACTATCCAAAATTGGAATTGGTTAGATTGACCTTCCCGCGCCGTGTCTACACACAAGCACATATGGATGTGACATTTGAATCAATAGTCGAAGTGTTTGAAAAACGCAAATCGATCAAAGGATTAAAAATGATTTATGAGCCAAAGTATTTGAGATTTTTTCAAGCAAGATTTGAGAAATTAAAATAATTACGTAATTGATGAATAGCTCAAACAATAAAATCGAATTGCTCTCCAAAAAGGTAGACGATTTGATTGATAAGAGACATACATTTGAATCAAGCATCGATTTTTCTTACAGACTGTCGGAATTATTTAATCATGAGATCATTAAAATTGCGGGCGAGAGTATTCCTGGATTGGCGATTGGGGCTTTTGGCGGTTTTGGACGGATGGAGCTTTCTCCATACTCAGATATTGATTTGTGTTTTATTATTCACAAACCAGATGAAACTTCAGAATATATTGGAAATCTCGTTCGTAAACTTTGGGATAGAGGAATTCAGATCTCACATACTGTAAGGGATTTTGGCCAGATAACTGAAATTGCAGCGAATGACTTGCAATCATTTACTCAATTACTCGAATTGCGATTTGTAACCGGTAATAAATCAGTATATCTCCGATTTATTGAACGGCTTCTTGGTGCAATTAATTCAGAACTGAAAATTAAAATACTTCAGAATCTTCTGTCGGACATTGAAAGAAGACATTTAACTTATGGCACATCGCCATTGCTGCTCGAACCAAATATCAAACACTCTGCAGGCGGAATGAGAGATTTACATTCTGCTGCTTGGATATATATTATTTTGAATAATTTGCATCCGGAGGCGGAATTATTTGATTCCTCAACGAATGATTTTCTTAACGAAATCGTAAAGCAAAAAGTTATTTCATCCAAAAAGAGGAGCGAAATCTTTACAGCTTATGAGACTCTTTTGAAAATTCGAAACGAACTTCATGTTCTAAATCAATTCAAAAGAGATAAGCTCGATTTTCAAAATCAAATTTTAATTGCGAACAATTTATTGGGTGACAGCATCGATTCATCGAATGGTCACATTCGATTGATGCAAGATTATTTCATTTCCTCAGAAGCGATTTCCAATTTACTTCGGAATTTCACAAAAAAAGCTCTATTGAAAATATTTCCGCTATCTGACTATTCAGTGTATGAATTAAATGAGAAATTTATCCTTCATGGCAGATTTATCCAGCAGAAAACTAATGATGCACTCAAGCTTGATGAGATTTTAGAGCTTTACTATTTCAGGACAAAATTTTCGGCACTCTTTTCGGAAGAATTGGAAGAAAACATTATTCACAGTATCAGCTACTTCGATGGCACTGAGATAGAAAATGTCGAAGTATCAAAAATATTTAAGAAAATTCTTCAGTATCCGGAAAACGTTTATGAAGTACTTCTGCATATGAACCGAATTGGTATTCTCGGTTTTGTAATTCCTGAATTTGAAAATCTCCGCAGGTTTTTCCAGCCAAACGCGTACCATATCTACACTGCCGATGAACATACAATCTTAGCGATAAAAAATCTTTCCAAGATCAGCATTGATAATTCCATGCTTGGTGTAATTTATCGTTCCTACGACAATATTGAACTTCTCTATCTCGCGGTTCTATTTCATGACATAGCTAAACCGCACAATCTTGCTGGACATGAAATACTCGGAGCCCAATTCGCCGAAACTATAATGCAACGCTTGGGTTATGACGATGAAGAGATCAGAATAGTCTCATTTTTGGTTACAAACCACCTTCTAATGGAACAAACAGCTTTCAGAAGAAACTTGAGCGATGCGGCAATTCTTAACTCATTTCGCGATAAATTTAAAAGTCTCAAAGAATTGGATTTTCTTTTCTTGCTTACTTATGCAGATCTCTCAGCTGTAAATCCAAGTTCATGGTCAAATTGGAAAAATTCACTCTTGCAGGAGCTATATCTTAAAACCAAGCAAATGATTTTAAGTGAATTAAGCGGTGAAGATATTCTCACCTCGAATGTAAGAAAAATTGATTTCCATAAATTTGAGATGAAAGAAACTGATTTTCTCGAGCATTTGGATCAAATTAGTGATGATAGATATCTTTTCACTTTTTCCGACAAAGAAATTGCGACTCATATTTCCGAGATACAAAATGGAGACGAAATTTCTATCACGTATAAAGAAGATGAAGAATTCACTTATCTGACAGTTATCACAAAAGACTGTCATGGTCTTCTATCCAAAATTTGCGGAGCAATTGCGATAAGCGACGCTAATATTCATGACGCTAATATTTTCACTCGAAAAGATCATATTGCGATAGATACTTTTAAATTGACCGATTTTTCTTCGCACAAACCTTTGAATGAAAAGCAAAAAGATTTGCTCTCAAAAAATATTACAATTGTTCTATTGAATGACAGCGACCTTCAATCTAAATTTGATGAACATCGGAACAAGTGGCGGAGAATTGAGAAAAAAATACAATTAAAAAAAGAAGTGGAAATATCTTTTGAAAACCATCCAGTCTATACCATTATCGATATTCACACATCTGATAGAATTGGATTGTTATACTTAATTACAAAAAGATTCGCCGAGTTGGGACTTGAAATTTATTTTGCAAAAATCGGGACAAAGCTAAATGGAGTTTTTGATAGTTTTTATGTTCTCGATATTAATCAACAAAAAATATCTTCCAGTAAATACAAGTTTTACATGGATTCACTTAGAGAAACGTTAACACAATTTTAAGGACACATTGAACACATTTAATCGTCTCCAGCCTATTGGGATTTTTGATTCTGGAATCGGCGGGCTTACCGTAGTAAAAGAAATAATAAGATTACTGCCAAATGAAAATCTGGTTTATTTTGGTGATACTGCACGAGTTCCATACGGTACGAAATCCGATTCTACAATTAAAGAATATTCTATACAGAATACAAAATTTCTTCTTACACATAATGTTAAACTAATTGTTGTGGCGTGCAACTCCGCTTCTTCAGTTGCACTGAATGAAATCAAATCACGCACGAATGTTCCTGTCGTCGGTGTGATAATTCCTGGTGCTATGGCGAGTGTAACCGCAAGCAGGAATAAAAGAGTCGCGATAATCGGAACTAATGCTACCATTGCCAGCAAATCTTACGATAGAGAGATCCACAATATCGATCAACATATTGAAGCTCATGGCAAAGCTTGTCCCTTATTTGTACCGATCGTGGAAGAAGGATGGATGGATCACGAAATCGCTTACCTCACAGCAAAAGAATATTTACATTCGCTTGAAAAATTTTCTTACGATACACTGATTTTGGGCTGCACTCACTATCCTTTACTCAAAAATGTAATTAGGAAAGTTGTCGGTGAAAATATTACTTTAATCGATAGTGGAATAGAAACCGCAAAGCAGGTGAAAAATATACTTTCTGACATGAATCTACTGAACTCATCGGAACATAAACCAAATCGGAAATATTTTGTAAGCGATTTGCCTCATAAGTTCAAAGAGATCGGCGAGATGTTTCTTGGCGAAAAGATTGAAAGCTTGATTAAAGTTGAGATTTAAAACTTAATATTCAGTTTAATGCCTGAATGCTTTTTGAATTTCCCCATCGGTTTTATCCAAACCTAATAGCAAGCCTAATTTAATTTTCGCTTTCTGCCCGTTAAGATATTCAGAAAAAATCACACCGATTTCTTTCAACCATTTTCCAGCGCCATAGTAACCGTAAATGTCCATTGTTTCTCCTGCCGGACAGCGTGAAGTTAAAACTACGGGAATGTTTTTTTCACGAATATATTTAACCCCATCAAAAGCTTTCGGCGGTACATTTCCGACACCTAATGCTTCAACTACAACTCCTTTCGCTCCACTCTCCGCACTAAATCTAAAAAATTTATCCGACATATCTGCGTGAGCTAAGATTAAATCAATGTTTCCTTCAATTTTGTCTGATTGAATGAATTCTCTTTTTCTGGGCAATCGATTTAAAACTATTTTTCCTCCGCCAACAAATCCGAGCGCCCCAAAATCAAGACTCTTAAATGTATCAATCTCATCTGAAAAAATTTTTGTTACTTCACTTGCGGCGTTTATTTCACTATTTAAACAAACAAGCACACCAAGGTTATGGCAATCAGGGTTCAGTACAACATCGATTGAATCAATCAGATTTCTTTCGCCATCCCAATTTGGTTCAGAAGCATTTCGCATCGCACCGGTAACAACAATTGGCTTTAAAGAATTGGTTGTAAGATCAAGAAGGTATGCAGTCTCTTCAAGTGTATCAGTTCCATGAGTAATTACAACTCCTTCAACATCATCGTTAGCAATAATTGAATTAACCTTATCTTTTAATTGCATCATAAGCTCTAAAGTCATATGCGGACCAGGATACTTACCGAAATCATAAATTTCCAACCCGGCCAGTTGATTGATACCAGGTATAAGTTCAATTATTTCATTTCCGCTTAAGTAAGGAACTGCACCACCGGTTTTTTCATCAATCCGCATAGAGATTGTGCCGCCTGTAAAAATGATAACAACTTTTTTCATAATTCTTAGAGCAAATTTAAGTAATTTGAACTAAGAAGGAAAAAGGATTCACATTGTACAGATTCTTATTTAACAAGTATTAAATCTATCTATGACTGCTCGGCCAAAAAAAAGTCTGGGACAAAATTTTCTTCAAGACAAAAACATCGTTAAAAAAATAATTAATTCCTTAAATCCAATTTCAGGGGAAACGATAATCGAAATTGGTCCAGGCAGGGGAGCTTTAACCGATGAACTCGTTGATAAAAACTTAAATCTTATTTTAGTCGAAATTGATAAATACTTATGTGAAGATTTGCATAGTAAGTATCCTGAATTAAAAATTATTAATAAAGATTTCATCAAGCTAAATATTGAAGATGAAATCTTAGTTCCAACATGCCGTGTAATAGGTAATATTCCTTATTTTCTCACTAGCCAAATTCTCCTTAAACTTTTTGAGAATCATCGATTTATAACGGATGCCGTGATAATGATGCAGCTGGAAGTTGCTCAAAGATTGATAGCGAAACCAAAAACCAAAGAGTATGGTATTTTGTCTATTTATACGACCTTTTTCAGCGATGCAAAAATATTATTTAAAGTGTCGAGAAATGTTTTTTATCCAAAGCCGGAAGTTGATTCCGCAGTCGTTCATTTTAGCTTCAAAAGAAAATTGGACCTTGCCAACTCTGAGATCGATTGGTTTCGCACTATTGTTAGGACCGCATTTAATCAGCGAAGAAAAACATTGCGAAATTCCTTGAAGAAGATCATTGATTTCGACGATCAAGCTAAAATAAATTTTGACTTAAATCGCCGGGCAGAGGAACTATCTTTAAATGATTTTCTTTATCTTGCGACAAATTTTAATCCCAAATAAGAATGGAAGAAGAAAAAAAAATAAATAACAACCTTCAGGTTCAAGATATTGTTCAAGCGGATGAAGAATTGCTGGAAGATATTTCAAAGCTGATTGAATTCGAAGATAAAAACAGTCTACTTACCATAATTGCAGATCTTCATCATGCAGATATTGCAGAGATTATCAATCATTTAAATGTCGATGACGCAAAATACTTATTTGCTCTTTTGCCAACAGAGCTTGCCTCTGAAGTTATAGTTGAACTTGATGAAATTCTTCGCGAAGAAATTCTCAGCGAAACTGAAGTTGAAAAAATTACAGAAATAGTTGATGAACTGGAAGTTGATGATGCTGCAGATATTGTTCAAGACCTTCCCGATCATGTTGCAACAGAAGTCCTTGAAAATATTGATGAGGAAGATTCCGAAGATGTAAAACACATCCTAAGCTATCCGGAAGACAGCGCCGGCGGCTTAATGAATACTGATTTCCTTGCCGTCAATCAGAATGCCACCGTGCAAGACGCGATAAACGAAATCCGTGCGAACTCAGAGCTTGTCGAACAAATATATTTACTTTACATAATCGATAATGAAGAAAAATTAATTGGTACTGTTCAACTAAAAAATTTAATTATTTCTGATCCAACAGTAAAAATTAAAAGTATTGTTGATGAGGATTTAATAACTGTTAATGTGCTTGACGATCAGGAAGAAGTCGCACAGATAATGGAAAAGTATGACTTAGTTTCTATCGCTGTGTTAGATGAGCACAAGCGAATGGTTGGAAGAATCACAATCGATGACATCGTCGATGTTATCCATGAAGAAGCACAAGAAGATATTGAAAGATTAGCCGGTGTGTCTACTGAAGAAGCTTCGTTTTCTTCATTAAAGATTTCACGAGGTAGAATACCTTGGCTTTTGTTTGCATTCATTGGAGAAATGCTGAGTGCAGTCGTTCTTTCAAAATATCAGGCTTCAATCGAACAGATTGTTACTGCTGCATTTTTCATCCCAATCGTTATGGCAATGGGAGGGAGCTCAGGTTCTCAAGCTGCAATTATTGTTGTTCGCGGTCTTGCTATTGGCAGTATTTGGACCTCGGATTTGAAGTCAAGACTTGCTAAAGAATTTGGCGTTGCAATTTTGAATGGTGTTGTATTTTCCATTTTGATTTTTTTAATAACTTATTTTGCTTGGGCTGAAAATCCAAGATTCAGCTTAACGCTTTCACTTTCTCTTCTTGTGGTTATGATTAATGCGACATTAATCGGTGCATTAATTCCATTGCTGCTTGAAAAACTTAATGTTGATCCTGCTCTTGCTACGGGGCCCTTCGTTACCACATTAAATGACGTAATTGGATTATTAATTTATTTTGGATTTCTTACAGTCATATATCTTCAATAATCTAAATGCTGAAAACTCTCAAGTCACTTAACATAATTGATCTCACCGTAATCATTTTTTACCTTTTTCTAATTGGGATGAATTTAATTTTTTGTAATCGAGTTGAGCATTGGAAGGTGTTAATTGCAATTGAAATTGGTGTAATTCTCTTCGCTGTTGTATCTGCAGTAAAACACCACAATTCTAATAGTTTGATCTGGAAACATCTTCACTTGTGGTATGTTGCCCCACTAATTCTTTTGACCTTCAAGCAATTATATTACATGGTTCACCCTATCCATCCAACTGATTATGATCAGCTTTTAATTAAAATCGATAGATGGTTATTCGGGGTAGATCCAACGGTTTGGATCTATCAATTCGCCAATCCAGTTTTGACAGAATTACTTCAAATTGTTTATAATCTTTTTTATCTGCTCCCAATTATTCTTGGAATTGAACTTGTAGTAAAGAAACGCATGCTTGAATTCGAATACGCAGCATTTCTTGTAGTGTATGGGTTTTTCTTATCTTATTTGGGATATTTTTCTTTACCTGCAATTGGTCCTCGATTTACGCTTCACGATTTTTATGCAATCGAATGGGAATTGCCAGGTTTACTTCTCACTAATGCACTTCGCGAGTTTGTAAATATCGGTGAATCTATACCAAGTGGGACACCAAATCCAGAAATCGTAGTTCAGCGAGATGTTTTTCCTAGCGGTCATACACAATTAACTTTAGTCGTGATGATACTTTCGTATAGATTTAATGCTAAGACAAAATATTTTTTACTGCCTGCGGGCGCGCTGCTTATTATTGCAACAGTTTACATGCGATATCATTATGTAATTGATCTAATCGCAGGATTTATTTTTATGCTTTTAACTTTTTGGAGTGGAAAGTACCTTTATGCTTGGTGGAATAAATTTGTTGGCAAAGAGATTTTAGACGTGACATAATTCACAATTGTATTTTATCTGTAAATTATTCAACAGACTTAATCACATCCACAATATGCGGGAAGTATCTGTCAAGAGCGCAATTTACGTCATTCCGAAGATTACAACTCCCATCGGTATTTTCATTTTTACAAGAAATGCAAACGTAATTGTGAAGTGCTTCATAGTAATCATCGTAGTTCTCGCTTTGGATTGAGTTGATGGCAGTGACGATTTTATCAATATTCATTTCAACTGCGCACAGTTCATCATCAGTCATTAAACATTTTCCGGTATCGTCGCTGTCAACACAAACAGTACAAACTTTTTCTTTTATTGCCTTTAAGTATTGATCCATATTATTTTGTTCTCAGTTTTGTAAAAATATATTAAAGATGAACTCGAAAATCAATTTATACACCAATGACAAACGCGAATATGTTAAGGGGATGTTCAATTCAATTCACAGAACTTACGACATATTAAATCACACTTTGAGTTTTGGAATTGATATCTATTGGCGGAAAAAAGCACTTTCTAAATTAACTTTCCAGCCAGGCGGTATATGTCTTGATTTAGCTTCAGGCACCGGCGACTTTGGAATTGAAGTTTACAAAAAATTTAAATGTAAAATTATAGGGTACGATTTCGCCGAAAATACATTGAGAAGATTCCGCCAGAAAATTAAAAAGAATGGATTTTCTGAAAACGATTTTTTATTAGTAAGCGGTGAAGCCGAAT
>VGVX01000063.1 GCA_016873845.1 Ignavibacteria bacterium | reverse complement strand
GCTCGTGCTGTTTGCTCCGCAATAAATCCGGCTTCGGGTGGAGGAGACCAGCCGCGAAGATTCGCCCAAGTCTTTGCCCCCGATGGCGGTACATAGCCAACATATTCCATCTGTTTCCCGGAGGAATCATAATTTGAATTAAAAATGATAATATATTCCTTTGTTGTATCGAGAGATTCTTTTGGATTCCAAATTCCATCCGCAGAAGCTCCTGAACCGAATGTTCTTTCAGTAAATCCGCAAGCAAGCTGTTTTTCTTCTTTGAAGCGTGAATCTTTTATCCAGACTTGAAACGGAACTTCCACAAAATATTCTCCTGGTTTACCAATTGACGGCGAAGTATTAGAACCTGCACAGAGATATACAGTACCAAGAGAATTGCTCAAGTAACGATATGCTTTTTGTGTAGGCCCAAATCGGATTTCGATCTGCCGAAGATCATTGAACTTCACAATTTGTGATTTAACATCTCCCGTGTATGGAAGCGGTATAATTTTTTGTGAAGGAACATCTGTGCCCATATAAAACACACCGCTGACATTATCTTTCTCTGGTTTAATCCATGATGTACCTGTCGAATAATAAACTGGCTCTTTTATTTTTGGTTCAATCCATTCTATTTTCGGCATAATTCCATCAATAACCGGATGAGCGTCATCTTTATTTGAATAAACTTTTTGTGAATCGAGCTCCAATTTTTCTTTAGTTAAATTTTTCAGTCGCCAAAACATCGAATAATTAGTTGAGAGTGAGTCTTTGAAAAAGTTAACAGCATACTGGTCGTTTGTAAGCTTTTCTTTAACCGCTTCTTCAAAAACCACTTTTGATTCCGTTGCACTGCTCAAGCCTGCAATCGGCGTTATTTCAAAACGAAACGGCGAATTGAAGTCTGCGCCCGGTACCGCAGTCCATACTTTTCTTTCTGATTCAGCCATCGTCATGCCGTATCGGGCAGTAATGAGATGTGATTTCGTTTTTGCGTCAATTAGTGAAAGATGAAACGATGAATTGTTTACCCCGATTTTCTTAACTGAAAAGTAATAGGGTTTTCCTTTTATCAGCGGTTTGTTGTTATTAAATGGATCGGTTGCCAAAGAAAAAATAATGTGCCCTTTATTTTTATTGGAATAAATTTCCCGCTTAAGCTGAATTCCTCTTGAAAATATTTTTTCAATTCCAACGTCATCCGTCTTTCGATAAATGTTATCGATGTTATTCTCAATGTCATAGCTTGCGAGTTTTATTGAGTTCTTCATTCCGCCGACAATTGTGTCGATAGAAGGAGTGCGGTGAAGCCAAAGTTCATATCCCTCAATTTGCACATTGCGGACTGTATCGCCCAAAGAAGATTTTACAAATTCTCGATATGACAGGTCTTCTGCTGTTTCCCACGAAATATCGATTTTGTTTTCTGTAGTTCTGAAATGAGGATTTACGTCTCTAAGCTTTGCGATGTTTTGAAACGAATAATCTAAAAACGCACTGTTGTAGCTTGAATATTTTTTTCCCTTAGTTATGCTGCTAAGCGCATCGGTTTCTCTGCCGAGTGTGTAAGCGACAATTATATCAACCGGTTTATTTTTCATGAGTTGAAATCTGCCGACATTTGTCATCATTCTTTGATCATCAGGATAATTTAAAATCCATCCAACTTTTTTAACCGGATCACCGGAATACCAAAAAAGAGGATTGATCTTAGAACAGTCAACTCCTCCAAGTACAACTCCATAGGACCATGTGCAGGGATTAATCGAGGCTCCAATTCTATAAAGTCCATTAAGTCTATTCCAAGATTCATATTTCGTATCCGGTGGGGTAATTACAGTATAGACCAACGTACTAAAAGAACTTATACTTAAATTTTTCGCACCAGCAATTTTTCTTTTCGATTGAAAATCTGATACAAATTCAAAAGCATCGCTCAATGAAGTTTCACCTTCGTCAAACTTTCCATTTCCATTGACATCTGAATAAGTAACATTTGGAATGAAAGCTTTCGGCCCTTGAATAATTTGAGTAAACATTGCAGGAGGATTAATTCCATAATTAGCATCATCGCCATTGTTATAACAATAGCCTGTATTTAAAAGAGTATCGCATCCAACCAAGTCATCAGTATAATCCCCGAGGTCGGGATCCGTCCAGCAGCTAAAAATTACGCTGTCGAGTTTATCTGTAACATCGCCTGTATTGATAATTCTGTATTTTACGAAAACCGTATTTGAAAGCGATTCACCTTCTTTGTAACCAAAAACTGTTTGGTGAATTTCAATCCCAAGTGGATAAACATCATTGTACATTCTCAAACTTTGGGGTTTGCCGTCATTATATACGCACCAGGCAGTTTCATCGCCGATCAAACCGGGACGGTCTTCGTGCAAATCCCAAATTCCATTTTTGTTTTTATCAATAGGATTATAAGCTCCATCTCCATCGCCGTCATAGAATTCAGCGCCAATCTCGACTGCTGTTTTCCATTCCTGCCAGCTTACGCCAAATGGAGTATCGCTGCTTTTTAGAATATAGAGCTTTGCTTTTGGATCGCTTGGATTCATTCCGACTTTTCCTGCCTAGTAATCTCCAATTCTAACCGCACTCGCGACCCCATTTACCCATAAAAAACTGCTATCATAACCGCCATATCCACCGAGGAAAAATCCACCGGAGAATAAAAAAACTTTATCATCATACACACCTTGACGCCC
Source organism: Ignavibacteria bacterium (assembly GCA_016873845.1). Taxonomy (NCBI): domain Bacteria; kingdom Pseudomonadati; phylum Ignavibacteriota; class Ignavibacteria; species Ignavibacteria bacterium. The sequence continues at coordinate 13,189 of VGVX01000063.1, read as the reverse complement.
TCCAGGGATTGGTACATCAGCTAAAACTCCGACATTGTTTATAGGCAGCTCAATTTTATTAACTTTGAAGAGATAAGCGTTCGTCGCAGAATTCTGAAGGGAAGTTGCTTGCTTTTTGCCATCAAAAGAAACTAAACTAAATGCTGCCAGAACAATGATGAGAAGAAGAAGTCTGCGTTTAAGAGTATGAAAGGTTATATCCAAAATTGAATCGGCGGGATTTGTTCTTTGAAGATTCATGGCGAACCTCGTGAAAATGTTTTTATTCGGTTGATAACAGAATTTGTACCTAGTCTATTTTAACTCTTTTTTGAGAAAAAAGCCATAGACTATATCAAAGTTTAAATATCAATCCGTCAGTTGACGGAGTTAAATTACAATGCAAAAATCAAAATAAGAGCTGAACAAATTTTACATTTTGATTTTTTGAATTAAAAAAAAATAATTGTCAATTACCCGATAAAAGAAGAGTATTTAATTATTTTACTTCAAATGATTTTGTGAGTGAAAAATTCTTGTTCGAGAGGTTGTCTTTTATATAATAAACAACTTCGTAGTTTCCGGTACCGTTTTCCGGATCGATAGAAAATGAAGCTTCCAGGTTTAAGTAAGAATGAAATTCTTCGTTTGAAGATTCATTAAATTTAGAAACTCCCGCTGATTTAAGTGTGTCATTTTGTAATGTGATTAGATCAACTGTCAATTCTAAATCGGTTGAATAAGAATCATCTTTTTCATTTACTGCGAATCCTTCGACTTTGATTTTGCAAATCGCTTCCCAGCCCAAATCACCGAGCGACATAACGAAAATTTCCGGATCGAATCCGCGAAATTCTTTTGGCGGTTCCTTGCTGCAGGAAATGAACGTGAGTATTGTGAAAATTATTATTAGAGAACTATTTTTCATTTTTCTAATCGCTTTGTTTGAAAATAATTTAACAAATTTTTTTGGGAATTACAGGTTAGTACCAAAACAAATAGCACACAGATCTGCCTGACGGCAGGCAAGTGACACAGATCAGACAGATTAACACTGATTTTTTTAGCCTGTTGTTACCGACCACTCGGTCATAGCGGAAAGCTCATTGCGTGAAATACATCGGGTTTGGAATTTTGAAAGACTTACCGTTGTATCCGCCTTTGAAATCGGATTCCTGATCGCCAAAATTTGCAATTATGTTGTAGCCGTCTTCGGATAATTGTTTGCGAATTTGAAATTTGTACTCGCTTGTTGCAATTTTCGGATCGCGCGGCTTGAGATAAAGTTTTTCAAAACCTGTGTATCCGACTTTCAGTAAATTTCTTTCAGTCGGATCAGGATTACTTATTGATACTGAAGGATAACGTCCCGTGATTACAAAAATTGTAACGTCTTTGGCTTTAATCCAATTATATAATTCCAGCATTGGTTGAACTGCAAACGCTTTTGCCGAATCGATCCATGCATCCCAGCTTTCGCGTGACCAACCGTAATCGTAGTCGAGAATGTATTCAGTATTAAGAAGCAGAGTTTCATCGACGTCGAAGATCACTGCATTCTTTTTTGATGAATCAAAATTTTCTTGTATATATTTTCTTGCATCTTCACAAATTTCTTTGACATCAGCAAGATAGAGAGTCGTATCAGCATAGTATTTATCAATTTCTCTTTTAACGAAATGAATGTTTTGCGGCTCTCTGCTTGATGAGCAGCTTAATATTGAGAGAATTGTTACCAATAAAATTAATCGCACACTGATTTTTCGACACATCATAATTTACTTTTTGATTTTTAATTTTTTATTTAATTCCAGGCTTCTCCAAACATACCAGCTTGCTACAGAATTATACGGATGCCAGTTATTTTCTTTTGAGATTTTTCGGATTTTCTTTTCATCGGGAAGATTGCGCAGCGAGTATAAGTTTTTAATCCCTTTTCTTATTCCGAGATCGCCGACTGGTAAAACATTTAATCTTCCAAGAGAGAACATTAAAAACATTTGGGCAGTCCAAACGCCAATTCCCTTTACTTTTATTAATTCATTAATTATTTCCTCGTCCGGCATTTTAGAGAATTTATTCAGGTGAATAACTTTTGATGTAATCTTTTCACAAAGATCTTTTAAGCATCGAATTTTTGCATAAGATAATCCCAGTTTTCTTAAATCTTCTGAAGGGGTTATGATAATATCTGAACTCAACGGAAATTTTTCTGGAGCAAAATAATTTTTAAATCGATTGAATATTGCACGCGCCGCATACCTCGAAAGCTGCTGTCCAACAATCGATGCCACAAGCAGTTCAAAATATTTTTTATGCGGTTTGATCCTGCATTCACCTGCTTGTGAAATGATATCACGAAGTTTCGAATCGTTTTTTGATAAGTGTCGAACGGCTTTTTCTAATTGCGACTTATGGTCTTTAAGTTTGATAATGGTTCTTTCTATCTCAAAAATCTATGGAGTGCAAATATAGGAAAATCATTACGCGATGCCTAAAAACACACCGATAATATTCGATAATTGTAATTAAGGTTTAATATCAGGAATTTGACAGCAAAGACTGACTTAATTCTTGAATTGGAAACTTTTTTAGTTTAGTTTTGTTGTAGAAAACGTGAAACAAATTCGAAAAATATTAACCTTCGCTCTGATACTCTTTTTCACAGTTACGAATACAGGGCTTCCATTGATAAAACACGTCTGCCAAATGATGGAGACGACATCACTCGAAGCTTGCGATATGTGCAAAGTCGAGGAAGAATCAAACTGCTGTGAAGAGGATAATTTCGAAGTTTCTTTCACCGATAATCAATTCTCAGATTGCTGCCAAAGCGATATAGTATTAAAACCGATCAGCGATAAATTCATCTCCCAAAAAGCCAATCTTGAGAATCAGTTCGCCCCCGTTCACAATTTCTTCAGTTTAACTGGTTTAGATGATTATTCATTCACTGAAATAAAAACATATTCTTCAGATAAATCTCCGCCGTTTTTATTAGATAACCATCTCTATCTTATCAATTCAATTTTTCTTATTTAAACATCCCTCATTATTGGTCGAAAGCTGTAGTTAGAATCTGAGTATTCGTTCTAATTTTTTACCATTGTTTTACTCTATCAGATCTAATTTCTATTTACTCAATACTCAAATCTAATTACTGCTACTTTCTTGGTTTGATGATGATTTAACAATTGGAGTTTTTATGATTGAAAAAATAATTGAATGGAGTTCTCAAAATAGATTTATAGTAATCTTCTTCTATCTGCTGATAGTTGGATTCGGAGTTTATACTGTTGCCAATCTTCCCGTAGATGCAATTCCCGACCTTTCGGAAAACCAGGTCATAATTTTCACCGAATGGATGGGAAGGTCTCCGCAGGTAGTTGAAGATCAGATTACATTTCCGCTCACATCTGCACTGCAAGGTTTGCCCGATGTGAAAGCCGTCCGTGCTTCGTCGATGTTCGGGATGTCTTTCGTCTTTGTAATATTTGAAGATGGAACGGATATTTACTTTGCTCGAACGAGAGTTTTAGAGCGGCTCGCAACTGTGCAAGCGCAGCTTCCGCCAGGAGTAGTGCCTACTTTAGGGCCGGACGGAACAGGCGTCGGGCACATCTACTGGTATACAGTCGAGGGAAAGAATCACGACCTTGGAACTCTCCGTGCAATACAAGATTGGTATGTAAGATATAAGCTCGCTTCCGTTGAGGGTGTTTCGGAAGTTGCAAGCATCGGCGGATTTGTAAAACAATATCAAGTCGATGTTAATCCCAATAAGCTTCGTGCATACAATTTAACTGTATCAGATGTTGTATCGGCAGTTCAAAGAAGCAACAATGAAGTCGGAGGAAAACTTTTAGAGTCGAGCGATGCAGAGTACTTTGTCCGCGGTCAAGGGTACATAATTTCGAGAGATGATATCGAAAATACCGTTGTGAGAAATAATCCGAACGGACTTCCAATTCTTCTGAAAAACATTGCAAGCATTCAAATCGGCGGGGATATAAGAAGAGGTTCATTGGAAAAAGATGGTAAGGGGGAAGTTGTCGGCGGAATCATTGTAATGAGAAGCGGTGAGAATGCTCAGGCGGTTATCGATCGCGTAAAAGAAAAGATTAAAGAAATTTCTCCGGGTCTTCCTGAGGGAGTTGAGATCGTTCCGTCATATGATCGCAGCACGTTGATAAAGGAAGCTGTCGGGACGCTTGAACGTGCACTTCTCGAAGCGGCAATAACGGTTTCGCTGATGGTTGCCTTATTCCTTCTTCATTTCAGAAGCATTGTGAGAATACTTATTGAAATTCCGATTGCAGTTCTTATCTCATTTATTCTTATGTATCTGTTCAACATCACTTCAAATATAATGAGTCTTGGAGGGATCATTTTAGCCATCGGAGTGATTGTAGATTCATCAATTGTGATGGTTGAAAATGCATACCGAAATATTGCTCGTGCAATTGATGAAAGAGGTGAATTGTCGACCGAAGATTATAAAAGAATATCGATCGACTCGGCAAAACAAGTAGGCCGTGCGATTTTCTTTTCTGAACTTATAATCCTTGTCTCGTTCCTTCCGGTATTTTTATTGACCGGGCAGGAAGGCAAGCTTTTCAAGCCGCTTGCATTTACAAAGACTTTTGCGATGGCCGGCGCTTCAATAGTTGTCATTTCTCTGATCCCTGTCTTAATGACTTTACTGATGCGCGGAAAATTTAGATTAGAAAATGAAAATCCGGTTACACGCATTTTCAATAAGCTCTACGAACCGATAATCCATTGGGTGCTCAAGCATCGAAAAACTACGATCGTAATTAATGTAATTGCCTTGCTTGTAACGGTTCCGATGATCCTAAATACCGGATCTGAATTTATGCCTCCTCTTGACGAAGGTTTGATCTTGTTTATGCCGGTTACTTTACCGAACGCATCAATTACGGAAGTTAACCGTGTGATGCAGGTTCAAGATCAAATAATTAAAACAGTTCCGGAAGTCGATCACGTCCTCGGCAAAACCGGGAGAGCGGAAACCGCAACCGACAATGCACCGCTGAGCATGATCGAAACGATCATTCTCCTAAAACCAAAGGATGAGTGGCGCCCAGGAATAACAAAAAATGATATCATTCAAGAGCTTGATCAAAAACTTCAAATCCCGGGTGTGAGAAATGGATGGACACAGCCGATCATAAACAGAATTAATATGCTTGCAACCGGAGTGCGTACGGATATTGGTTTCAAAATATTTGGAGATGATCTTGATACTCTTGAGCATTATGCGATCAAAGCTGAGCAGCTTCTAAAAACCGTAGACGGCGCCGCTGATGTTGTAGCAGAGCGGATTCAAAACGGATATTATCTCGATATTCAAATCAGACGTGAAATTGCCGCACGCTATGGAGTAAATATTCAAGACTTGCAGAATATCATCGAGACTGCAATCGGCGGACAAAATCTGGGATTGGTCCTTGAAGGGAGAATGCGATTCCCGATTCGAATGAGATATGCAAGAGAAACAAGAGATAACATCGATGCATTGAAAAATCTGATTATACCGGTGTCATCATCTAGCGGAGTGAATCCAACAGAAATGAATATGAGCAGTTCCGGCTTTCAGCCCGTATCAATGAATGTTGGGATGAACATGGCAGGAATGAGTTCATCAGACAGAATGAATCGGCAGAATAATTTCCAATCTACGAATTCAAATAATTTTTCTCTTCTCGAATCAAGCAGCAGCGGAGTGATCTATCTTCCGCTCTCAACGCTTACCGAAATAAACGTATTAACGGGACCTCCGATGATAAGCAGCGAAAATGGATTGCTCCGTTCGATAGTGTTTATGAATACACGCGGCAGAGATATGGGAAGCGTCATGGAAGATGCAAAAGAAGTGATATCTGAAAATTTAAATCTGCCGGTAGGTTACTCCTACACTTGGAGCGGACAATATGAAAGCAAGCTCCGGGCGCAGCGGACAATTTCCATAATCATGCCTGTTGTTTTTCTAATAATCTTTATTCTTCTCTACTTCACTTTAAAAGATTATAAAGAAGCTTTCGTTGTTATGCTTTCGGTTCCGTTCGCCTTAATCGGAGGGATGTATATGATCTATATTCTTGGATATAACTTTTCGGTTGCCGTATGGGTGGGATTCATCGCACTTTATGGAATTGCAGTTGAGACCGGAGTCGTAATGGTTGTATATCTGCACGAGGCACTCGATAGAAGATTGCGCGATTTCAAGAAAGGAATTCGTGATGAAATTACCAACGAAGATATCCACGCTGCAACGGTCGAGGGTTCAGTCTTAAGACTGCGGCCTAAACTTATGACGGTTGCATCAAGTATGATCGGACTCGTTCCGGTGATGTGGGCAGCGGGCACAGGCTCGGATGTGATGAAACCATTGACCGCGCCGATGATCGGCGGATTGCTCACTTCCGCAATTCATGTACTAGTAGTGACGCCGGTGCTTTTCACAATAATGAAAGAGCGAGCACTGAAAAAAGGTAAGCTTGAAATTTCGAAAATGGCAGATTGGATGAAGGAGGGATAGAATAATGTATAATGGAGAATGGAAAATGTATAAAGTAGAATTAAAAGTGAAAAGAGATTGTAGTCGCTATAACTCAGTGATTTCTTTGTGCACTCTGTGGTTAATATTACTCTTTTTTGTTCCGATGAATTTAAGCGCACAAAGTATTGACTCGTTAATTACCGAAGCACTGATAAACAATCCGCAGTTGAAAGCATTAAACTATAAGATAAAAGCTTCTGAGTTTAAAGTTGAATCGACCGATACTTATCCTTCTCCCTTAATCGGGATAGAGTTTTCCCAAGTTCCTATCGATAATTTGAACGTTTGGGACAAAGCGGTTTCAAATAATCTTTCAATCTCTCAAATGTTTCCGCTGGGCGGTAAAGTCAGCGCGATGACTGACGTTGCGAAGAAAAATGTTCGGATTGAACAGAACAATTTCGAAGTTTATAAAACTTCATTGATCGCTGAATTGAAGATGAGCTATTTTTCATTATGGTTTATCGATAGAAAAATTGATTTGCAAAAAAAGAACATTGAACTTTTGAAAAAGCTGCTGAATTCAATCACCGTATTATATCAAGTCAATAGAATTAATCAAGCCGATCTTTTAACAATAAAGAGCGAAGTCTCCTCACACGAAGTGCAGCTGATTATTCTTGAGAATCAGCGGGAATCGGAAGTTTATAAGCTAAACAAACTTCTTGGCAGAGAATTATCATCAAAAGATCTTTTTGCGGTTCACAAAATATCGATTCCCAAATTCGAATACTCGGAAGCAGAGCTTTTAAAAATTTTATCTCAACAAAATCCATCCCTTAATAAAATGCAGAGCATGATTGAAATGAACGAATCCGAAGTCAGAGCAAACAATAAGGAATTAATTCCCGACTTGATGCTTTCCGGGATGATAATGCGAATGCCGAGAGGGATGCTGCTTACTTCAAAGACTCCGCCCGCAATGATTAACGGTTATGGTAATATAGAAATCATGTACGGAGTAATGGCATCGATAAATCTTCCTTTTGCACCGTGGTCAGCGAGAAAATACACTGCCAAGGAAGAAGAATTATTAGCGGGCATAAAAGGAATCGAACACGAAAAATCAGACATGGAAAGAGAGATGATCTCGAATCTAAAAAGCGCACTTGTGAAATTAAAAACCTCGGATGAATTGATTAATCTTTACTCGAAAAATGTAGTCCCATCCTATGAACTTGCAGTCGAAGCTCAAACTTCTGCATATCAGAACAATCAAACAACAATCAACTCAGTCATTGATTCTTACAGAATGCTTCTAATGCAGGAGATGAACTACTTTATGGCACAAGCCGATTACCAAATGGCTATTGCCGAAATTGAGATGATGGTTGGTAAAGAATTGAGAATTGAGGATTGAGGATGGAGAAGAAACGAAAAATTTATTTACTTTTAATTTATCATTACAAAGATGGTAATTATTAAAATTTTGAAATTGAAAATGGAGTTAAATATGAAACTATTAACAATAATATTTCTCGTAATAAGTTTGATAACTATTGGATGCAATTCTGATGGCGGCGATCAAAATGCTAAACATACGGAATCATCTGAGGCTCTATACTACTGTCCGATGCATCCGAATGTGACGTCAAACAAACCTGGAGTTTGTCCAATATGTCACATGGATTTGGTAAAAAAATCAGATTCTGAATCAATGTCTGCCGAGACAGAGAATATGATCTCTCTAACGAATTCAAAAATAATCGCAGCAAATGTTTCTACGGTAAAAGTCAGAAGAGAAAATATTAGCAAGCAGATATCTTCTTACAGCTATCTCGATTTTGCAGAGCCAAACCGGAAACAAATAACAGCTCGCTTCAACGGCCGAATTGAAAAACTTTTCGTCGACCAAACCGGCGATTATATTAAGCAAGGACAGCCGCTGTTTGAAGTCTACAGCCCTGATCTAGTGCAAGCTCAGAACGATTACCTAATCGCTCTTAAGTCGAAGGTGAATACTGAAATTGCTTTAACTAGAGAACCCATTGCCGAAAAAAATCCATTATTAGAGTCGGCGAGAAAAAAATTAGAACTGTTTGGAATGACAAACTCGCAAATTGAGACTCTCGAAAAAACGAAAGAAATTAAACTGACGGTCACTTATTATTCTCCATTCGGCGGAACTGTTATCGAGAAAAAAATTCAAGAGGGAAACTATATCAATGAAGGAAACGTTTTATATGACGTAGCCGAGCTTTCAACACTCTGGAACATTGCAGAGATCTACGAAAATGATCTGCAGTTTGTCAAAGTCGGCGATAAAGTTAAACTTAAGCTAGATTCATACCCAAATGAGATTTTTGAAGGAAGAGTTAATTTGATCTATCCGGTCGTTAACGCACAAACTCGTACCGTAAAAATTAGAAGCGTGTTCACTAATCGGAACAATAAATTAAAACCTCAAATGTACGGCGAAGGCATTTTTGAAACGAATCTCGGTTCAAGCCTTGTTGTCCCGGAAAATTCGGTATTAATAACCGGTAAGAGAAACATCGTATGGATAAAATTCGGCGAAGGAATGTTCGAAATGCGCGAAGTTAAACTTGGAGCAAAGTACAACGGTATGTTTCAAATTCTCTCTGGCTTAAAAGAGGGAGAAAAAGTTGCCGCAACCGGAGCTTATTTGATCGATTCCGAAAGTCAATTGAAAAGCGGATCAGGTTCGGCTCATCAGCATGAGGGGATTGAACAGAAATCTGATATAAAAATTGCAAATAAAACAGAATCTCCGGAGAAAGGATCGCATCAAATCCACTCTCCTGAAACAAAAAAGAGTGAGGAAAAAATATTTAATGAGGTTTGTCCAATATTGGGCGAACCAATATCGAACAAAGTTCCGGTAATAGAGTACAAAGGCAAGCTCATCGGATTTTGCTGCAAAGGATGTGATAAAAAATTCGCCGCCGATCCAGAAAAGTATATGAAAAATTTAAGTGCAGATGGGAAAAAATTTATTGGAAATATTGAAGACGAGGAATAATTAATTAACATAAAAACTAATGGAGGATAAAATGAATAAACTAATGCGTCTCATGATATTTGTTCTCGCTTTCATTTTGACTGCTTCTTTAACAATCGCACAGGATAAACAAGTAGTGAAGGATAAGGTCGAGAAAAAATCTGAAATGAAGATGGACGACCATAAAGGCCATCAGAAGATGGAAAAAGAATCCAAAGCGAAAGTTGACAAAGATTCAGAAGTCAAAATCTGGAATGCATATTGTCCGGTTATGGGGGATGAAGTTGATCCAGAAACCAAGACAGTCGAATACAAGGGGAAGACTATCGGTTTTTGCTGCGGTGGATGTATTAAAAAGTTCAACAAGGATCCTGAAAAACACTTGAAGAATTTAGGTCCGGATGGAAAAACGTATAAAAAGAACTAAATCAAATTAAAACGCCATGAAGCCAAGTTGACAATGACTTGGCTTTCTTGGCAACTTGGCGTTAAATTAGAAAAAGAATTATATGAAGACAACAGAACTTAAAATTGACGGAATGAGCTGCAATCACTGTGTGATGGCGGTAAAAAGTGCACTTATGAACTTGGGGATCACTAATTCCGAAGTTGAAATCGGAAAAGTAAAGATTGAATACGATGAATCTTCGATAGAGGAATCTCAAATTCTCTCTGCGATAGAAGAAGAAGGATACAGAGTGATTCAAGGTTAATCAAAGTGCAAGAAGGAATTAAAATAAAAACCGATTCAGAACTCAATCTCCCAATAGAAGGGATGACGTGTGCAAGCTGTGTGCTGCGAATCGAGAAAGCACTAAAAAAAGTCGATGGAGTCGGCGAAGCTGTAGTCAACTTAGCTACTGAGAATGCATCAGTTAAGTTCGATTCAACCCGAACCGAAAAGCTTAAGCTGAAAGAAGCAATTGAAAAAGTTGGTTATAAAGTTATTGAAGCAAAAGCATCGGCTGAAGATGAGGACGAGATAGATGAAGCCGCCCAACTTAGGCAGTCAGTTTACCAAAAGCTCACAAACGAATTAATATTTTCCGCTGCTCTTACAATTCCCATTTCTATTTTCAGTATGCTCGTAATGTATCAGCCTTTCTATGAAATGCTTAATTGGGAAATGGGAACGATCAATAAAATACTTTTACTTGCAACAACTCCTGTTCTAATCTATGGCGGGGAAAGATTTTTCATAATTGCCTGGACAAATGCAAAACATTTTTCAGCAGATATGAATACGCTCGTGGCAGTTGGAACTGGATCGGCATATTTATACAGTCTTATTGCAACACTTTTCCCATGGTTAATTTCAATTCATGGACACGCAGATGTTTATTTTGATACAACTGCGGTAATTATAACACTTATTTTATTTGGTAGATGGCTTGAAGCACGTGCAAAATCCAAAACCACAGATGCAATTAAGAAGCTGATAGGATTAAAACCAAAAACCGCCAACGTAATTCGGAATGGAAATGAAGTAACGATTCCGCTTCTTGATATAATTTTGGATGATATAGTTGTTGTTAGACCTGGAGAAAAAATCGCTGCGGATGGAATTATTTCAGATGGATCCTCATCAATAGATGAATCAATGATTACAGGTGAAAGCATTCCGGTTGAAAAGACAATTGGTAATAAAGTAATTGGTGGAACGATTAATAAATTTGGAAGCATTAACTTTAAAGTAACCGAACTTGGAAAAAAATCAATTCTTGGACAAATAGTCAAATTGATGGAAGATGCTCAAGCATCAAAAGCGCCGATTCAAAGTCTTGCAGATAAAATCGCTTCGGTTTTCGTACCAATTGTAATTGGAATCGCAATTATTACATTCTTTGCTTGGACATTTTTGAGCGATACTGGATTTCAAACTGCTCTTATAAACTTTGTTGCGGTGTTGATCATCGCATGTCCGTGTGCACTTGGACTCGCAACACCAACCGCGATAATGGTAGGAACTGGGATTGGAGCGAATAACGGAATTTTAATTAAGAGCGCTGAGAGTTTAGAACTGTCTCATAAAATTACGGATATAGTTCTCGACAAAACTGGAACGATAACGGAGGGGAACCCTGTTGTAACAGATTTTATTCAATATTACGATAATGAAATTGAACTATTACAAATTATAAAATCAATTGAAAATAAATCTGAGCATCCTATCGCTAAGGCAGTCGTTGAGTATGGAAAATCAAAAACCGTTGAATGGTTGGATGTCGATTCTTTCGAAGTCTTATCGGGATTTGGTGTGAAAGCAAGTGTAAGGGGGAAAACTATTCTGATTGGAAATGATAAATTGATGGTTGCAAATTCAATAGAAACTTCTCTAGCTGAAAGAGATTATTCGAACTTATCAAATCAAGGAAAAACTTTAGTGTACGTTGCAATTGAAAATAGACTCGCATCGCTAATTGCAATTGCAGATCAAATCAAACCGACGTCAAAAAGTGCCATTGCTGATTTACGAAAAATGAATATCAATGTAACAATGCTCACTGGAGATAATGAACGCACTGCAAGTTCAATCGCATCTGAAATCGGAATAAAAAATTACATCGCACAAGTATTGCCAGCAGATAAATCAAGTGAAGTAAAAAATCTCCAGCAGAAGGGGAAGATCATTGCAATGGTTGGCGATGGAGTTAATGATGCGCCGGCAATTTCTCAAGCTGATGTTGGAATAGCAATGTCAAGCGGGACAGATGTTGCAATGGAAGCCGCAGACGTTACGCTAATGAAAAATGATCTAAGAGACGTGGTAAAAGCTATCAAACTTTCCCATTTGACCATAAAAGCAATAAAACAAAATCTCTTTTGGGCATTCATTTACAATGTTATTGGGATTCCGCTTGCGGCTATTGGGATGCTTAATCCAATTATTGCTGCAGGGGCTATGGCGTTCAGTTCTGTTTCGGTTGTTATGAATTCGCTTCGTATAAGGAGAAAGAAGATTTGATGCTTAACTATTTAAAAATTGAGTTCGATTCCATTTTTTTGATGAATCAATATTTGTTAAATTTGTATAGAAGCAATTTTTAACAGACTCTTAATTAATAAGAATTAGCAACCGATAATTAAAAAAACATTAACTAAATAAGGAATAAAAATGCAAAAACTATTTGTTATATCAATTCTTTCTTTATTTGTGCTTATTGGATCAGTTTCGGCACAAAGCAAGGAAAAGACTACTACAAAAGAAAAAGATAAAAAAGAATGCACTACCACAAAAACTGTTGATAAAGAAAGCTGTGGAGATAAAGCATCCAAAAAAGAATGCGGCACTGATAAAAAATCAAAAGCCAAATCTTGTTGTTCAGAAGGTGAAACAAAAGCTCACTCAAAAAAATCCGATGACCATTGTAAAACCGATGGCCATTCAAAAGCAGATGCTGGTTCAGAAAGTTATAAATCGTTTAACACAGTTTGTCCCGTCTCCGGTATGGATGTAAAAGCAAATGTTAAAACTGTAAGCTTTGAAGGTAAAGATTACGGATTTTGCTGTGCAGGCTGCAACGAAAAATTTTCTGCAACCCCAGAAAAATACAGCAAACAGCTTAATGAAGATGGCACAAGTTTATTGAAGAACTAAATCGTCCTTAAGATTAGCTTAGAAACCCAATTTGTCTCTAACAAATTGGGTTTTTTATTTTTTATCA
>VGVX01000062.1 GCA_016873845.1 Ignavibacteria bacterium | reverse complement strand
AAGGTCACAACGGCGACCTATGGATTTACTCTTGTCAAATTCAAAAAACCTCTTTTGTTTTATCACTCCAAATCATAAGGCGACCCAATGCTTGTTGCTTGTCTGCCACTAGGCACGATAGGTTTACAACTGGTTTTATATAAAGTGAAATAACATTAAGGGAATTTTTTTATTGAACAAAATTTTTCAAATAAAAAAGGAGGTAACAATGAAAAACCATAATAATTCATTAATAGTGTTCTTATTATTAATTTTTATAATCACTTCTCCATTTTTTCTGTCTTGTGAAAGCCCTACAAAAACAAGTAATAATGGGAATCAAGATGATAATAACTTCCCTCTTGCCCCCTTTATTTATCCGGTAGAATTGAAATTGTCCAAATATCCAGCTTTTGGAGACACATTTGAAATGGAAGCTCGCTTTCGCTTTATTCGAGAGGATGATCCTTTCCCAGATGCAAAACATTTCAGAAAATTTTTAGAAGATAGTATTTTTAACAAATACAAATTGGACTCAGTTTTTGTTAAAGGTGGTTTTAATTTTTACAAGTATCTTAATCACGATTCAAGAAGTAGTGCATTGGAATATATTTCTGGTGATAGTTCTTATGGCAAATGGATGAGAATAAACGATAGTGGGACATTTAAGGCAAGATTCAAAGCAATAAAATCTGATACTGTGATGGCTGAAGCATTACTTTGGGGTTATACATGGGGAGATTCGGGTGTATTTGGTGGTGGTTTTAAACATGAATGCTTTATTATCAGAGAAACTGAGGGAATTGGGTTAGGCGATTGTTGGACACATGAATGTTTTAGACCACCAGTATATATTCAATTAACTGGTTTATCCAATTTAGGTTTAGGTAAAAGTAACAATTTATATTGTGAAATAATTAGCAAAGCAGAAAACTTTGATTTCAATATTGAAATATTTATTGATAAAGGACTTCAATTAACAAATTCTTCGAAAAAATGGAGTGGAAATATCAAAGTTAATACAACGATTAAAAAAGAATTTTCAGTAACGCCATTAAAAAATGGCATATACAAAATCAGGGCGGAAGGAAAGGCAATTTTAAATATAGATACAATTAAATTAAGAGATGTAATATACCTCGAAGTAAACGATGTTGGTTCTCGATTTTTAACCTCAACAGAATATGAATTGCTTAGAATAAAAGAGATTGAAAGGAATCAGCCAAAACATATTTACGCGGTAGAACCCCCACTCTTACAACCGGTTATGCATTCCGAACAGCCTAAAATGATTTTAGGACTACCGCAAGACGATAATATTAAAACGAATTTAAGTTGTGATGGAACAATCAATGTTAGTGGTTTTGTGTATTACAATGACAACGGCATACAAAGACCTTTGATTAACGCTTCGGTTTATCTTTATGATGATGATATCACGTTTTGCGGTAGCGACGACCTTTTAGCAAGTACCATAACAGATTGGAATGGATACTACAGCTTCACAAACATAGAGAATTGCGACTGTTCGGGAACAATCGATATGTATTTAAAAGTTATAATGTGGAACACTCAGTTTAGAGTTATCAATACTTCTTCAGATGAACCTTATACTCATATAACACCCACCGAAAATGATATTCCTGCAGGTACTTATATCAGAGATATGGAAATACCTTATATATGGGCATCAAAAATTTTCTCAAATATTAACTTAGCATGGAATGCAGCCGCTCAAAGCCAATGGCCGGGGGATATTTGGGTTAAATATCCATACAACGGTTGGCCCGGAACTGATTGTAATGTTAATCCTCCCGTAATTTACTTAGGTCATTATCAACATGACTGGCCTGATTTTCCCGATGTTATTCAGCATGAGTATGCACACGGACTTATGAAAAAGGCTTATGGAACTATGCCTGATAATTCTGGTGGTAGACATTGGATACAACTTTGTCACAGTGCTGGCTTGGCCTGGTCTGAAGGATGGGCTAATTTTTATCCTCAAGTTATTAACAATGATGGTACCTTAGATGGTCCTTTCGGAAGTATAAATATTGAGCGAATACCAAATTATTTTTGCGAAGGACAAACAAACGAAGCAAGAGTTGCAGGTGCTTTATTAGATCTTTGGGATATTAACAACGATAGTCTCGATCAAAATTCTAACAGCACTATTCCTCTTTCCACTCTCTGGGCACAAGCAATGTGGGGGCAAAGGAAAAATTCGTTCAGTGATTATTGGAGTAATTTAACACAATATTTATCATGTGATCAAAAGTTAAGTGGTATTCAATCAGTGAAAAACAATACTATCACAGTTACTGCTATTTGTCCTCCTATTATAGCCGGATTTGTTCAACGCCCCACTCCAATCTATCAAGGGGGTAGTGGCGTTGTAACCTGTAACCTCTCACAAGGCAATGGAGACTTAACATATTCGTGGACAAAACGTTACTTCCCTCCAGGTGTTTCTGTTTCGTTTGAGGGTAACAATGCTTACATCAATTATAATTATAAAATGATGAAAAATATTTCCAACCTTTCCGAAGGATGGTTCCCAGAAAGCATAACAGATGATGGAAAAACATCCATTACAGCACCATTACCCGAATTAACCTGCACAGTAACAAATAGCGTTGGCAGTGATACTCGCCGAACAACGGTTTACTTAGCAAAACCTTACGGATGTCCTTTCGTTTATACTTGGAATGGTGAAGTTTGGATGGAGGATAATAATATCTTACCTCAAAGTGAATACCCGGAAAATTATGGAGTTGATGTTACGGACTATTATCAGCTTTTCACAAAACCAAATTTAGAATCAACACAAAATGGAGATAGATACTTACTTGGATTAGGTGAGTTTGAACAAGAAAGAACATTTTTAGATAAGATTCAACTATTAGCAATAGACCATTCTCCAGAGGCGTGGATTACAGTTGACGATAGCGGTCAAGTAATTCAATTCTTAAAACCATTGTATTTAATCGATGCACAACTCGACTCGGAAAGTGTAGTTAAAATGATATCAGAACTTGACGGTATTAATGTTGAAATTTCTGAAGGATCAAATATGAGCGTCTGGTTTACTCAAGATGGAGGCGATACTGAACAAGCTCTGCTTTTAATTGGTCAAATTCGTGACCCTGCAATAAAGTATAAACCAGCCGGTATAATTTCAATAAACGATAATCAAAATAATTTGATTTTCACAGATTTCAGATTACGCCGTAATCCATCGTACACTTGGGTAATCGTTCCGGCAGTAGATACAAGCACAATACAGCTTGATATACAATGGGCTCAAGATGCCGCATTAGATTATACAGAGCTAAGCCGTAAATTGGAATTACCATTTACCGTAACCGAGGCATCACTTTTACAAGCAGAACATTCAATATACGGCGATGTTACAAGCAAGCTTATTTACATCGATGAAGATTACACACAGCTTGAACCAAACGATTGGATAACTTTAGAGTTTTCTGCCCCGCCAATAGTTGAGGGAATGGAAAGGTCGTTTATATTAGTATCTCGTGGACGCTATGAAAGGATAGAGCATAGTAAAAATTATGGTATGAATAAACAATTATCTAAAACATCTTTATCGAATTCAGTAGTAGAATATAAACTTGAACAAAATTATCCTAATCCATTTAATCCCGTAACTAAAATAAAATACTCAATTCCAACCCCCCTTAATCCCCACTTTACTCAAAGGGAGGAAACAGGGGGGACTTCGGCATGCTCAGTCGGGTCGTTAGTTACGCTTAAAATTTATGATTTACTCGGCCGTGAAATTGCAACGCTAGTTAACGAACCAAAGCAAGCTGGTGAATATGAAATTGAATTCAATGCAAATAAATATGGATTGTGCTCTGGTATTTATTTCTATCAATTTACTGCTGGCTCGTTTAGTTCAACAAAAAAGTTTGTATACCTGCGTTAGTTATAAAAAGATGCCATCTTTCAAGTTGAGATTGCTTTCCGAAAAGATGGCATCTTTAACTTAGTCAAGACACCATCCGTCTCCGTTAGCTAATGGATGACGGATCATGACAGCAAGAAAATTTTTAATTCTACATTATACATTCTCAATTATAAATTACTATGCTCTTCCACCTTGATCTCGATGCATTTTTTATTTCAGTTGAACGCATACTCGATCCTTCACTCGAAGGTAAACCCGTAATCGTTGGTGCCGATCCAAAAGTTGATGCGTATGGACAGCCGCACGGGCGCGGAGTAGTTGCAGCTTGCTCATACGAAACACGTGAGTTCGGTGTCCGCTCAGGCATGCCAGTAAGGCAGGCTTATCAACTTTGTCCAACTGGACTCTTCATTCACGGAAGTCACAAAGAATATTCTCGATTCTCAAGAGCTGTGAAAAATATTCTTGAAAGATATGCACCAGTTCTTGAGCAAGCATCTATTGATGAATTTTATCTTGACTTTACCGGATGCGAACGGATTTATGGACACCCCTACTTCTTTGCATCACGCATTCAGGCAGAGATAAAACGCGAACTGCATCTCCCCTGCTCTATCGGAATTGCATCGAATAAGTTTGTCGCAAAAGTCGCATCAGATTATGCAAAACCGGAAGGAATTACTTTCGTTGTGCCTCATCAAGAAGTTGAATTTCTCTCACCTCTGCCGGTTCAGGCAATGCCAGGAGTTGGTGAAGTAACCCAGCGCGAACTAAACGCACGCGGATTTTATACAATCGGACAAGTTGCAAACACATCGAGCGAGTATTTTCAGATTGCATTCGGCAAATGGGGAAAAGCTATTCACGACCACGCACTCGGTAAAGGAACGGAATTTTTAATTCCGCACAATGGACGGCATGAACAAAAAAGCATCAGCCGAGAAGAAACTTACGGAACAGACACAACGGATAAAAGAATCGTTGAAAAAACTTTGTTCGAATTAGTAGAAGATGTCTGCAATACGCTTCGCGAAAATAATTGGATGGCGAGAACTGTAAGCATTAAACTTCGCTACTCCGATTTCGTTACACTTACACGAGCGCAAACCTTAAACAAGCCGGACAATGACGATAAGATTATCTACAACACAGCAGTTGAACTTTTCAGGAAAGCATACACAAGAAGAGTTTCAATAAGACTAATCGGAGTTCAACTGACAAACTTCTGCGAATCTTCCGAGCAAGAGCTTCTTTTCTCCACCATTGAGGAAAAACGGCAGAAGCTCTTAAAATCAATCGATAAAATCAGAGCAAAGTATGGAATGGAGATTGTGAGGTATGGAGTTGCATAATAAGTAATTGAGAATAGAGAACGAAAAATGAACAAGCAGTCTTGATAGTTAGTAACGGTTTATATATGTTAAAAATGTAAAAGAAAATTTCATGACGAGCATTACTCCAGAGTTTATACGTGAAGAGATTCTCCGCCAGAATTACGAAATCTCAATTCATGCAGACGATGAACGGATTAACGAACAGCTTACAATTTCTCAATTGGAGCTAGCTTTGACAAAGTGTGAAATCATAGAAGAATATCCAAACGACCCAAGAGGTGAAAGTTGTTTGGTTCTTGGCTTCACCAGTGAAAATAAACCTATTCATATTGTGTGCGGCAAGAATCGTTCAGGACATTTAATTTTGATCACTGTTTATTCTCCTGAAATGCCAAAATGGAAAGACCCTTATACAAGAAACAAAAAGGATTAAAAATATGAAAAGAGAATATGACGATTGTTTTTTTTGCGGCGGTAAAGTAGAAGAAAAATTACTGCCCCGTGAGATCAGATGGCAGAATCGATTATTTGTTTTTGAGAATGTCCCCCTAGGAGTATGTAAGCAGTGCGGAGAGAAAGTCATAAAACCTGAAATTGCCAAGCAAATTGATCGTATTCTTCAAGAGAAGAAAAAGCCAACAAAAACAATCCAAGTTCCCGTATATTCTTTTGATTACGGAACTGTTTAACTAATTCATCATTTGAACCAGAAGCTCATCCCCGCCAGTGGCAGTTCCGCCTCCGGCATGAAACCTTTGGCTGAAGATTTATCCTCAGGTCAGCACACAATTCACAAGTTGACCTAAAAAAAATTAACTTCTGCTAAATCACAGAACAAAAATCCATCTTCTCTAATTTTTAATAAACTACAGAAACTCTTAAAATCAATCGACAAGATCAGAGCAAAGTATGGATTTGAAATTGTGGCGTATGGAGTGGCATAGTGAATAGCTAAGGATGAATATAAGATATAAGAGCATCTGAGTAGAGTATGAATTTGAAATCGTTGACTCGTCAGTTTGTTTATATAAGCTAAAATTTATAATTTTTTTTTAAATGAACTGTCTCAATCAATTCGAAAAAATAGATAAAGAAGCATTTTCTACGGCATCTCTATTCGACCAATCCGACGAGAAGGAATATTGGCTCTCTAAAACGCCCTCAGAAAGAATTCAAGCACTTGAGTTTTTAAGACAAATTATGTACGGGTATGATCCATTTACCTCGAGACTTCAAAGAGTTCTTGAAGTTGTTGAACTTAAAGAAAGTTAAATACTTAGTTGTTGGTGGCTACGCAGTTGGGTACTATGGTTATCCAAGAGCAACCGGTGACATCGATATTTGGATTTTGCCAGAATTAGAAAACGCAAAAAGATTAGTAGAAGTATTTAGAGAATTTGGCTTTAATGTCCCCAAACTTTCCACAGAATTATTCTTAAAAGAGAACCGAATCACGCGAATTGGTGTCCCGCCATTGAGACTCGAAATTTTAACAACGGTATCGGGATTAAACTTTAGCGATTGCTTCCCTACAAGAACAATTGATGTTCTCGATGAGGTTGAAGTAAACTTCATCGGTCTTGAGCAATTAAAGGTTAATAAACGTGCGCAAATAGATACAAAGATTTGGACGATCTAGAAAAATTACCATAACACTATATTATCATAAAACATTTAACCAACAACCATCAAGAGGATAACATGGCAAAAGAAGTTTCCATCAAAAGCACAAAAAACGAACTATTTGAAGCATACAACGAAGCTTTAGAAAAAATCAAGGAATTGAAATCTGCCGACCGCAAAGTTGAAAAGAAAAAAGAAGAAGAAAAAAAGATAGTCGAAGCCGTAGTCGAGCATTCTCCGGAAACTATAATAAAATTGCTCGGCGAGATAAAATTAAGAACAGCAAAAGCAATAGACGAAATTGGTGAGACTCTGATTGCTGAGTATAGAAAATTGACAGAGCTTCAGCAGGCGATTGAAATTGAAAAGAAATATTTAGAAGAAATATTCGATATAAAAGCAGGTGCCGACTCGCTTTCTGCACTTCTACTGGCACAAAAGGAAAAGAAAGAGGCATTCGAACTGGAGATAGAGGCAAAGAGAATTCAGTGGAAACAAGAACAAGAGAACTACGAGATTCAAAAGAAAGACCGAGACATGCAGATTAAGAAAGAAAGGGAGCGCGAGCAGGAAGAATATAATTACAATCTTAAATTACAAAGAAAAAAAGATGCCGATCAGTATGCTGTTCAAAAATTAGAATTAGAAAAAGAGCTTATCAATAAAAAAGCCGCCATTGAAAAAGAATTGGCAGAACGGGAAGCATTAGTTACAGCGAGAGAAAAAGAGTTTGCTGAACTTAAAGCAAAAGTAGAATCGTTCCCTGCCGAACTCGATAATGTAATTAAGGGAACCGAAAAATCTGTTACTGAAAAAATCGAATTGAAGTATAAGCATCAAGCAGAACTCTCATCAAAAGAAATCGAGGGTGAAAGAAAGTTAAACAAGCAAATGATTGCTTCATTCGAGAGTAAAATCAAGGAACAAGAAGAGCTAATTCGTCAACTCACCCAAAAAGCAAACGATGCAGGAATACAAATTCAAAACATAGCTATCAAAGCGATTGAAGGAGCCTCTCTGCAAAGAAGTTTTTCCGTACCACACGATAAAGATAGTTCCAAGAGTTAAAATTACGTTTTGGCCAGCGTTACCATAAATGATAACCCTCGCCTACAAATTATTATAAGTGTGATATCATTTAATCATCCTGCTTCAGCGGGGTTTGTTTGTACAGCGTGCTTATGTATGGGCACGCTTATCTTTTTCTTTTGACTTTTGCAAAAAAACCAGCAATCTTATTAAAAAAATTTTGGAAACAGATATTTACGTACGTAAGATATAACCACGATTTATGACCATAAAAGTATTAATAAACGACTCATTCAAAAAATACTTGCTCAAAGAGAGCAAGCAAAACCGAGAAAAGTTAAAACAGAAACTTGATTTCTTGGAAATTGGCTGTTGGGATGGCGGGCTAAAAGTAAAGAAGATTAAAGGGGTTGCTTCGGCTAAAACTATCTTTGAAGGGCGGCTCGATAAGGGCAACCGAATTATTTTTACACTCGGCAGAGATGAACATCCTGAAGAAAAAAACACGCTGCTTGTTTACGTCTGGGGAATAGTTGTTCACAATGAGATATCAAAAAAAGCAAAAAATATACTGCCCGACAATGTCCCCTTCATTCACTTCAAACCTTTTAGGGAAGAGATGTCGGAAGAATTATACTTCGATAAACTAGACCAGGAAGACATCACCCAAGAAAGCATTACCAAAAAAGTTAGCGACGATTCAGGAAGCCAGAAATGGTATCCGTTAAACGAGGGAGAGTGGAGTCGGGTGCAATTATATAATAAAGACGATTTCGAATTATATCTTCAATTGACGCCGGCTCAATCCGAGATTCTTAGAACTCCACCTCCCATAATGCTCTCCGGCACTGCGGGGAGCGGCAAAACAACTCTCTCGGTTTATTATCTGCATAAAAGTTCACTTGGACACTTGGATAAATTATTTGTTACATATAATAAATTCTTAAAAAATATGGCGGAACGGCTATATCGCGGTTTGATAAATTCATCTCCAAATGCAGATAAAATAAATGAGCCGAAATTCTATACTTATAAAAACCTGTGTCTCGAAATTGCAGAAAAGTTTAATAGGGCTTATCAATCCGAGAGCGAGGTCGATTACTATAAATTCTGTACAATCGTCCGACCGCATTCCTTATCGTCAAAATATGACATGCCGTTGATATGGGAGGAGATTCGTTCAATAATTAAAGGTGCTTTGCCTCAGATAAACATACAGTTTTTCAAAGATACACTGAACAAGGTTAAACAGAATCAGCTCGCATCGGATTTAATAAATCCTTTGCATCGTCAGCTTGCAATCTTTTCGAACTTAGAATCATCATCGCAAATCGAAAAGATCGTGCAAAAGTATTTTCAAACAAGCTTGTCCAGTTTTCTTAAGAATCTTAAATTTCATATTACCGACCATAGCGAAAGAATCGTACATCTACTCGAAAAGATAATAGAGCTGCTACTAAAACAGCGCGACCTTACACAAAAACGTTATCTCTCATTCCTTGAATATGAAATGCTTGGCAGGAAAAAAGCTCCGAACTTTAAGCACGACAGAAAAAGCATTTACAAAATATTTGAGTTTTATCAAGACAAGTTAGACAGAGAAAATCTGTGGGATGAAATTGATTTAAGCAGAGATGTAATCAATATACTTGTCGAAAAAAATCCTAAAGAATATATGTATGACTTGGTAGTTTGCGATGAAATCCAGGATTTAACAGATGCACAGCATGAGCTATTGTTTTACATAACTAAAAATCCTCTAAATCTGGTTTTAACCGGCGATACAAAACAAATCATCAATCCAAGTGGATTCCGATGGGAAGAGCTTAAACGCCACTTCTTTGAAAGAAACTTACCAACACCGGAGGTTATGTTTTTGAATTTAAATTTCAGAAGTTCTGGAAGCATAGTTGAACTTGCGAACACATTATTGGAGCTGAAAGCAAATCTCTTAGGCACAAGCGCCGAGGAATTAAAAGAAGATTGGAAATACAAGGGGCGCCCGCCGGTTATTGCTCACGGCATCACAGAAAAAGAAATGCTTGAAAATCTCAGCGGCATTGGAGCAAAGAAAACAATTCTTGTAAGAAATGAGAAAGAAAAGGAAAAGTTAAAACGCATTTTGGAAACAGAGCTTGTATTTACAATATATGAAGCAAAGGGATTAGAATTCGACAGCGTATTTATTTGGAACTTTTGCTCCGATATAAAAACTAAGGATGTTTGGCTAACGATTCTTGAAAATTCCAAACAAAATATCCATGATGCGAACATCAAGCACGAAATTAACTTATTGTACGTAGCAATCACCCGAGCACAAAAAGAACTTTTAATTTACGACGGCTCAACTCCTTCGGTTATTTGGCAGAGCGATTTACTGAAAGAGCAAGTATATCAAACCAACGATCTAAATTACATCAGCGGAATATGGAACGTTATATCAACGCCGGAGGAGTGGATTGAACAAGGAAATTATTTTTTCGAAAGAGAATTCTATAAGGCGGCAATTGAATGCTTCAAAAACGCAGGCAATCAGATGCTAACAACTAAAGCCGAAGCATACTACCAAGAAAAAATCGGAGAACATTATAAAGCGGCAGTTAATTTTGAAAAAGTAAACGAGGTTGAGAAAGCCGCCGTAAACTACGAACGTTCCAGAAATTTCAATGATGCATTACGTCTATTCACTCAACTTCAAATCAAAGATAAAATTCTGCAATGCACATCTAAGATCTTAGAAAACGAAGGTCGTTTTGCCGAAGCAGCCGATATTTACTTAAGTCTTTCAGAATACGAAAAGGCACTCGAATTTTTTGTTAGATCGAAAAATTACAAAATGGCGGCTGAAGTAAGCTTAAACTATCTAAAAAATAGTTCCAACGCGGCTAAATATTACGAATTGGCAGGCGAGTTTTTAGATGCGGCGAAGCTTTATCTGAAGCTGAAAAACTATGAGCACGCCGCAGAACTGTTTGAAAAAGCAGAAGATTATCAAAATGCCGAAAAACTCTGGAAAAAGTTAAAGAACGATAAACGGTTGATTGGAATCTATACTGTCACAAATCAATACGAACCACTCTTAAGGATTTACGAAAAAGAGAAAAATTTTAAATCCGCTGTTAATACACTCAGACTAATTAAAGAAGGTAAAGATTTGAAAGCTGAAGCAGATTCATATTTCAAAACAAAAAAATATTTTAGCGCATTGATAAGATATTATCTAATTAATGATAATCTTGGCGTTGCTGATAGCTCCTCCAAACTGAAATACTTTACCGATGCTGCAAAATATTACGGCTTGGCGGAAAATAGTTTTAAGGCGGCTGAATCTTATTTTAAAATAAACGATTACACAAATGCGTTTCTAAATTATTTAAACTCGCCCGAAGATTGTAAGCTTCTTTTTAAGAATACCAAAAAACTAAGCAAATACATTAAAAAGGTAGAACTCGAAACTTTTGCAAACGGCTTCGCCGACGAGAAAAAATACCTTCAAGCAAGTGTATGTTATGAATTGGCGGGAGACCGAACTCTTGCCGGCTTCTGTCAACTCGAGCTGGAAAATACCGAGTCGGCATATAGCTTGTGGAATACTCTTTGGCAAGGTGATCGTTATGAAACATTGTCCTATTATGCTATAAAAAATGATAAGATTGATACAGTCGCTAAATTCGTTCTAAGATTAAATGCCAATGAAAACGACCTGTATAAACTTCAAATAGCCGACTACAATTCTATGCTTGTAAAAATGATGAATTCATATTTTCAGAATAATCATAACACAGAAGAGATTGTTCATTGGCTGCGAATCCTCAAGATACTTGACCCCGACTTTCACTATGCGGAGAACGTTATTCATCTATACGAAAAAGCCGAGAATTACAACGATTACTTCTTTTATATCGCAGAAATAAAAGGCACTAATAAATCTATATTTAACAACATAAAAGAAAAATTCAACTCTGAATATGCCAACTTGTGTGAGAGTGTTTCAGAAATATCGGCAATTAAACTCCATTTCTTAGACAAAAAAGATGAGTACAACCTTATGGCAGAAAAGCTCGCCATTACTAAAAACAATTACTTAATTTTTAGCGAGTCGTCAAAATTTGAAAAAACCCTGAGTTTTTTGGTAGATAACAATATGATGATGGACGCTTTATCGCTTTCGTTCAAAAAAAATAGTTTTTCGTCCCTTGCAGAAATTCAAGAGGAAAAAGGGTTGATTAAAGAGGCTGCATATTCTTACGGTATAGCTACTGAATTTCTTAAGTCGGCTGAGCTTTACTTAAAAGTAGGAAACAAGGGAAATGCGGCCGATATGTTAACAAAAGGAGGAAAATACAAAGAGGCTCTTAATATTCACTTACAGATGGAAACGAAAGATCTAAATAAAATTGCCGAACTCTACGAAAAGCTCGGCGATTACAAACGAGCCGGCGAAATTTATCTAAAACTTCGAAACCCAAAAAAGGCGGCAAAATGTTTCAAAAAAATTTCCAAACAAACTCTCTTTTAAGACGAGCGTAAATCCGGATAAAACTTTAACATCGGAAAAAATAATCCGCCGATGTTTTTAATTTCTATCGCCTTCTGATATAGAGTCTTTTGCAGAACTCACCGCTGCAAGCTTAGAAGTTTTGAAAAAATTGATTTATCCATTACCGTCAGTTTTAGCTGACGGATAAAGAGTCTTAAAAAATTTTGGACTTTAGTCCCATAATTATTCACCGGTAATATTTGTAAAAGCATGTGGATTTTCTTATGCGGCTAAAGTTGATGGGGACGTTTAATCCCATCGGTTAAAACTGACGGCTATTGCTTGAAGGTGAATAATAATATTACTTGTGCGACCGACTCTATAACCTGATATGCCTCATTTAAGCCTGAATATCTCAGACCTTGCCTCTGCCTTAGCCTTGATACAACACTATTTTAAACTCTGCAATTGACACTATCTTTTTCTATTATTAACATACCTTAAACAGTAGACAAAATAAAATTAACAGAGGCAGCATGAGGAGGAAAAATAATGAAACAAAAAAAATACTTTCTGATTTCTTTTCTAATTTTGTTAGGATTTGTTTCGGTAATAATCCTAACTTTCATTCCGGAAATAACCAACAGCAATTCTAAATCAATCGAGGAGCAAAGCTTGAAGCAAGAGACAATTAAACTTCCTCAACCGAATTTCAAAAGCACCATTTCGGTTGAAGAAGCAATGCTCAAAAGACGATCTGTCAGATATTTTTCTGATAAGTCATTAACGCTTGCAGAAATTTCTCAACTGCTTTGGTCTGCACAAGGGATTACAGAACCAAGAGACGGATTGCGCACAGCGCCATCTGCCGGAGCGCTTTATCCTTTAGAAGTCTATGTCGTCGCCGGCAAAGTTGAAAACCTTGAAGCAGGAATTTACAAGTACAAACCTCAAACGCACGAGTTAATAAAAATTGTTAAAGGAGATAAACGAACTGAGCTTTACAACGCCGCACTTCAGCAATCGTCAATTCAAACAGCTCCTGCAAACCTGGTTTTCCCTGCGGTGTATGAGCGTACATCGCGGAAGTACAGAGACCGCGCTGAAAGATACGTTCACATTGAAATTGGACACGCTGCGCAAAACGTTTGCCTGCAAGCTGTCTCGCTCGGTTTGGGAACTGTAACAATCGGTGCTTTTTACGACAACAAAGTTAAAAAAGTAATGCAGCTGCCAAAAAACGAAGAACCGCTTTACATTATGCCAATTGGAAAAAAAGTTGAGTAAGCATGGGGAAATAAGTTCTCTGCTGTCATCACGAACCGGTTCGTGACAGGCAAAAAAGACAAATAGTTTATCTCTCGAACTTTGAGGCAAACAAAATTATTTTGTATTTTTAATTAAGATGAAAACATTTACTGTGAATATTCCCGATTCCAAGATAAAGTTAAAAGAATAATAATATTAAAATTTAAGGAGATACATTTTGCACTGGAGAGAAAGAATCACTTCTGACCCTGCTGTTTGTCATGGTAAAGCTTGTATTAAGGGAACTCGTATAATGATCTCTGTCATCTTAGAGAATTTAGCAGATGGAGTAAGCGAATCCGAAATTTTAAAGAGCTACCCTTCTCTTTCTCCCGAAGACGTTAAAGCCGCGATAGCTTATGCGGCAGAACTATCCAGAGAGAGACTTGCCCCCTTACCTATATAGTTGGTAAAAATGCAGTTTAAGATAGATGAAAATTTGCCGATTGAAATAGCAGAATTGCTTATCAACGAAGGATATGATGCGAAAACCGTAAAAGAGGAACAACTGCGAGGCGCAAAGGATACCGTTCTTATAGACATATGCAAAATGGAAAGCCATGTTTTGGTTACTTTAGACACTGATTTTTCTGATATCAGATCATATCCACCCCATGAATTTTCTGGAATTGTTGTCTTGCGTGTGCGAAGTCAATCCAAACGGCATGTCTTAAAGGTTTTTCAACAGATTATACCTCTTTTCAAGCAGGAACCTCTCGAACAACAGTTGTGGATAGTTGAAGAAACTCTCATTCGTATCCGCAGTTAAGAAAATAGAAAGGAAAAAATACTTTTACTGAAAGTTACCTTGCACCTATGGTTGACGGAAATAAAAGACCCGCTTTACATTATGCCGATTGGGGAAAAAATGAGTAAGCACAGACAAATAGTTTGTCGCTCGAACTTTGAGACAAACAAAATTATTTTGTATTTTTCGATAGAATGAAAACGCTAACTATAAATATCCCAGATTCTTTGGAAATAGACAGTCGAGAAGCAAAGCTACTTCTAGCGTCACAATTGTATGAAAAAGGCAAATTGTCGTTAGGACAAGCGGCGGAGATGGCGGGATTATCAAAAAGAGCTTTCATGGAAATACTTGCGGATTATGATGTTTCTATCTTTAACTATCCTACCGATGAAATAGATAACGACTTTGAAAATGCAAAGCGTAGTAGTATCTGACGCAAGCTGCCTAATCTTACTTGACAAAATTAACCACCTTGAATTACTTAACAAATTATTTGGGCAGGTAATCATCACGTCTATCGTAGGAGAAGAGTTCGGTAAACCTTTGCCTGTATATATTCGAATAGAAAATCCCAAGAATATTGTTTATCAAAATATTCTCGAGACGATTTTAGACAAGGGTGAAGCAAGTTCAATTGCATTAGCTTTGGAAAAAGAAGATTGTCTGTTGATAATCGATGATCAAAAAGGAAGAAGAGAAGCCAGGTTATTAAACGTTAAGATTACAGGCACACTTGGGTTAATTGCATTAGCAAAAGAAAAGGGATTGATTAAATCTGCAAGAGAAATTCTCGACTTAATAATTCAAACTGATTTTAGAATATCTAAAAGTTCAATAGAAAATATTCTTAGAAAAGCTGGAGAATAACTTAACTTCAATTGTGCTCTTGTAACTATTAATGTTTTCCACTACGATAAAGTGAAAAAATTACTGCACCTATTGAAAAACGAAAACCCGCTTTACATTATGCCGACCGGCCTGCGGACGGCAAGTTGGTAATTTATCAATTAATGAAAGAGAGGATTGCAAATGAAAATAACTGACTTAGACGAATCTCATCAATCACTTTACTTCCTATGCTTAGAAGATTGGTCTGATGAAATCAAAGAAGCAGGCAATCACAAAGAAGAGTGGTATCGTAAAATAAAAGACAAAGGTCTCCGCGTAAAGCTTGCACTCAACGATGAAGGGACCGTCGGCGGAATGATTCAATATCTGCCGATTGAACATTCAACTGTTGAAGGAAAAGATTTATATTTCATCTATTGCATTTGGGTTCACGGATACAAAAAAGGTCGCGGAAATTTTCAGAAGCGCGGAATGGGGAAAGCGTTGCTTCAAGCCGCCGAAGATGATGCGAAATCACTCGGCGCAAAAGGAATTGCCGCATGGGGTATCTCACTTCCCTTCTGGATGAAAGCTTCCTGGTTCAAAAAGCATGGATTCAAAAAAGTCGATAAAGAAGGAATGCAAGTTTTAATGTGGAAGCCATTCACCGATGATGTAATCCCGCCAAAATGGATCCGGCAAAAAAAATTCCCACCTGTAACAGAAGGCAAAGTAACAGTAACAGCATTCAAAAACGGCTGGTGCCCTGCAATGAATCTAACTTTTGAGAGA
>VGVX01000061.1 GCA_016873845.1 Ignavibacteria bacterium | reverse complement strand
AATGTACAATCGATTTCGCATACGTTAGTGTAGTTCGGATTAGTATCGATTACAAATGTAACTTGGTCGTCCGGATTATGTTTGCAACGAATCTCATTTGCGGTTTCGCCAAGATCAAGCAGTTCGCCGGAACTTAATATCTGCAATCCTTCTTCAAACGAAACTCTTTCACCTTGTTCTGCTTTATTTAGTATTTCTTTGTTTGTCATAATTTCATAATTCTGAGTGATTCTTGTGTTCTTAGTGTCTAAGTGGTAGGATTTTACCACTAAGGCACTTAGCTCACTAAGTAACCCTAAGAAATATTTATTTAAGTAATGCTTTAAATTCTTTTATTGCTTGTTTTTCCATTTCGCCCAGTTTGTAATTTAAATTTAAGTAATAATCTTTTAGCTCTTTTGAATTTAATCCGAGTTTAGTTGCGCGAATTTTCCCGAGTTCGTCTAAATTTTTCATTCCCGTTTCATAAGCCGATTTTAATATTTCGATAAATTTATTTTTTTCATCATCCGGCAAGGATTTTTTTATTACCCAAACTGCAAATACGAATGGAAGCGTCTTCCAGTTGTACCATAGCTCTGCCAAATCGTATTTATACACAAAATTTTCTGGAGTAAGATTTTTAAATCTCAATGCATCATCACCGATTGTTAAAAATGCATCGTAGTTTTGAATTTCCTCGTTGGCCGTTGAAATTTTTTCTACGAAATATTCAATCGAATAATTAAATCTTTTTTCAAAAAGAATTTGAAGTAATCTAGATGAAGTGGAAGTTTCGTTTGTGATTGCAATTTTTTTATTGTTCAAATTTTCTATCGAATATTTTGAATACAAAATCACGCTTTGAACTTTTTGGTTTCCCACAATTCCGAAATCGAGCAAGTCGAAATCATTTTCCTTTTCAAAGTAATCGACTAAAGAAATAATCCCAGCAGTCAAATCATCTTTTTTGAAAAGCTTTCCAAGCTGACGAGGTGGTGCCGGAAAAATTTTGTAATCTTTTTTTTCGAGAAAATCAAAAAAAGGTGCTGTGTTTAAATAAGAAACTTTTCCGATGATATTATCGCTGTGGAGCTTAACCGGATTATAATTTATATCTCGTTCAACGGGAATTTTGCCGGCATCGTTGATAATTTTGATCAGCTTGTCCTTCGCAAGCATCATCGGGGTGATGGCTCCGGCGTCATGCGCAATCCGTTCGCCGCCGACGGTTCCATCCATATCATCAGCGCCAAAAGTTAACGCAACGGAGGCGAGCTGTTCGGTTAACATTATCCAATATGCCTTAATGTGATCGAAGTTGTTCAGCATTAATCTGGAAATCGCAATAGTCTTCAAATCGTCAATAGCAGAAGTAAAATGATCGCTGACTTTAATGCCGGTATTTCCCGGTTGAAAGGCAAGAGGGATGAAAGATAAAAAGCCATTCGTTTCTTTTTGTGCTTCACGCAGCTTTAGAAAGTGATTCACTCTCTCTTCAAGAGTTTCAATGTGTCCGTAGAGCAAAGTTGCATTGGAACGAATTCCAAGACGGTGAGCAGCTTTATGGATTTCGAGCCAGCGTTTCTCCCCGATCTTTTGATTGAATAAAAGTCTTCTTACCCGCTCAGAAAAGACTTCTGCGCCGCCGCCGGGCAGAGTTCGAAGTCCGGCATCTTTCAATTCAAGCAATACTTCTTCAATAGATTTTTTAAATTTCTTTGAGAAGAAATCTATTTCAACTGCTGTCCAGGCTTTTACATCAATCTGCGGAAAATGCTTTTTTATTTCTTTGATTAAATCGACATAATAATTCCATGGCCAATCGGGATGAAGTCCGCCTGTAATATGAACTTCAAGCAACTCGGGTGAAAGTTTTTGCAGAATTTCTTCAATAGAATGTTCATAAACTTCTAGATTCCCCTTTTTCACGGCGAAGTCGCAGAACTTGCAGGACAAAACACAGATATTTGTCGGTTCGATTTTTTGATTAACAATAAAGTAAACGCCATCTCCGCTCTTCTGCTGCTGAATCCAGTGAGCCATTTTTCCGATACTAATCAAATCGTTTGAGCGGAACAGTGTCATTCCATCTTCAAGCGAAAGCTCGATATTGTTTTGAACTTTAAACCAAATATTTTCTAATCGTTTATCTCTCATATTAATTGAGAACCTGTCTACCGACATGCAAGATTGAGAATGGATAATTGAGAATTATTTTGATTTCAATGTTTTAAGTATCGAAGTAAGTAATCGAATAAATTCATCACATTCTGAATATAGAACTTCAATTTCAGTATTCTGTATAATTCTGACTTCTTTCAACAATTTCAGCCAGTATTCAGTTTCTTTGGCTTCTTTTAAAGCAACAGACATTTTATGTGTAAAATCTCTTTTTGAAGAAGCTTGCTGTGCTTCTGTTATATTAGCACCGATTGAAGTCCCCGATCTAAGGATTTGTTTTAGAATAGGCTCAAAATCCCGGTTCGTTTTGATAAGTGCTAAGTAAAACTTTACAATACTCACTGCAAAACTAAAACTCTTAGTCAAGACAGGATTCCCATATTGCTCCGCTTTATAAAAAACAATACCCAAGATTAATTCTCCATTCTCAATTATCAATTCTCAATTAGCTTCAGCCATTTATCATGTCCATTGTTCATAGTCAATTGTCCATTAAAAATCTTGTTCCATTTTTCATCAACTAGCTTCACGACTCGTTCATCCATCCGAAGCGGCTTTTGATATCCTTCTTTCCAAGTTGCATCGATTCCCATTACACCTTTGTAAATGGGACTTATTCCAACGAGTTTTTGTTCTGTGAAAATTACATCTCGTTCTGCATCAAATCGAGTGAAGATTCCCCAGATCAGTTTTTCTTGATTGTGTATATCAACATCTTCACTAACAATCGCGATTATTTTGAGATCTTTTAGTGACTCTAAACTAACCAATTTTTCTAAAATCTCACGACCATTATTTTTGACTTTAACAGCAAGCAAAGTATTCTCAACAAGTTTCCAATCATGAATTTGAAAAGAAAATTTCGAAATAGAATCTTTTATTCGTTTCGCCAAATGGTCAATTGTCAATTGTCCATTCTCCATTCTCAATTCCTCATTACTCGTTGCATCAATCACCATCTTGCTTCCAAGATTCATTTTGAAACTTGTGAAATCGAGTGTATCGAGCGGGACTTTTGAAATCACTATAAAATCGTAATGCGGATCAAAATTTTTACTTATCTCATTCAATACAGATTTGAAATCTCTGGGATTAACATCTCTATCAACCAATACAACACACTTTGTGAGCGAGAGCTGTCCTTCGCCCATAATCGAAAGTGCGGTCTTTGCGGCTTCTTTGTGGTAACGTTCATCGACAGCAACAACAAGCAAGTTATGAAATCCGGCTTCATAATACGCCCACAACGAAACGATTTCGGGGTGAATTAGTTTTATAAGCGGACCAAGAATTTTCTGAGTTGCATCGCCGAGAAATTTATCTTCCATAGGAGGAATGCCAACAATAGTTGCTGGATAAATTG
Organism: Ignavibacteria bacterium; assembly: GCA_016873845.1. Lineage (NCBI taxonomy): Bacteria > Pseudomonadati > Ignavibacteriota > Ignavibacteria > Ignavibacteria bacterium. The sequence continues at coordinate 12,560 of VGVX01000061.1, read as the reverse complement.
GATTCTTTGCCGTAGTGATAGTTTTAATTTGAAAGATTGGGAATTCCGATGCCGCAGAATAATGTCCGAAATGATCACCAAACGGTCCTTCCATTCTTCTGATCTTCTTGGGGACAATCCCTTCCAAAATAAATTCTGCATTTGCCGGAACATTGATTGAAAGAGTTTTCGCTTTTGTATACGCTGTTCGCGAACCGCGTAAGAAACCCGCAAACATCGCCTCGTCTATATTTTCGGGTAAGGCTGCAATTGTTGCGAATAGCATTGCTGGATCAGTCCCAAGAGCAACTGCGAGCTCAAAATCCTTATTCAATCTTTCTGCTTGGAAATAATGAAATCCACCTCCTTTTTGGATTTGCCAATGCATTCCGGTTGTCGATTCATCGAAGACTTGCATTCGATACATACCGATATTCCGCTTACCGGTTCGTGGATCGTAGGTTACGACTTGCGGAAGTGTGATAAATCGTCCGCCATCTTCAGGCCAACATTTAATAATTGGAAGCTTTGATAAGTCAATTTCAATCGTTTGATCTTGAGAGCATCCTTTTCCTCTCTTTGGTAGAGCCGATAAAAATCTTTTAAGTGTATTTCGTCGTGAAAGAAGTTTAGAAATTTTGGGAGGCATTAAGTTTTCAGCAAAGGTAACCAGTTCCGCTCCAAGTTTATCCGGATCGGTTCGTAATGCAAGTTCAACTCTTTTCTCGCTTGCGTAGGTATTCATTAAAAGCGGATAGCTTGAGCCGATCACATTTGTAAAAAGTAATGCCGGCTTGTTTTGAAGAAGTGCTCGAGTGGATATTTCTGTTACTTCAAGTTCCGCATCAACTTGTTCGTCAATAATAAGAAGTTCATTTTCCTGTTTTAGAACTTCAAGAAATTGTTTAAGGTTTGTGAAGCTCATTCAAATTCCTCTGCTCTCCAGCCGCGAGTTTCACGAATTCCCAAAACTCCCTGAAGTTTTTCGACAAATGAATTTATATACTCGTCGACAGTTTTCGGAACGAAATAAAGCGGAGGAGAAATCGGCATAATGAGTGCTCCATAACTTGAAAGTTTTGCAAGCTGTTCGAGTGTATTAGTTGCAAGCGGAGTTTCGCGGACACAAATGATCAGCTTGTACCTTTCTTTCAAACAAACTTGCGCAGTTCTAGTGATTAACGTATCGCCGATACCTGAAGCAATTTTCCCGATTGTGGAAGTTGTTGCAGGAAGAATTACAAATGCATCCAAATTATTTGATCCCGAAGCAGGCGGCGCGGTTAAATCTTCATCCTTGAAAATTTTTTTAACATACGGCTTGAGAGTATTTTCGCTTTCGCCGGTCTCGTCCTGCAAAACAACTTTTCCCCATTTACTGACGATTAAATATTTGTTCGCTTCAGTTTTTTTCAAAAACTCAACTGCATAAATTGAACCTGACGAACCAGTAATACCTACAACGATTTTTGATTTACTTTCTTTCATTAATCATTCTGTTCTGAATTTCAATAAAAATTTGACTTAAATCGGGTTGATTGGACTCGATAGTCCCGGAGTGAATATGTTTATGGTTTGGGAATGATTTTAATTTCGGAAAGTGTGGAGCATTGTCGTATCTAAAAATCAAATCGCCTTCAGAATCTTGGAAGTGATAGCTATATGTTTTCACTTGTACAATGTTCTCTAATTCAACATACTCCATAAAGATTAATTTTGAAAAATCTAAAAACACAATCTCACCGTAAAGTAATCCAATGGCGGAGGACCTCTTTTCTTTAATGATGTTCGTAGAGAAAATTATTGGAGTGGATAGAATTCTATCAATTGAGAGAAAATAATCATCAATTGACAAAATTAACTCCAGAGAGATGTTTGAGATCGTCCCTCAATTTCTTTAAGATTTGCACTTCAGCGGCCCAAAACATTATATCCTGATCGTCTCCCATCTGCCCATTATTATATTTTTTGAAAAAGAGTTTTGTGCTCAAACGATATTTCTTTTCAAACGACTTCAACCTCTTTTCAGATAATTTGATTGAATTTGAAAGAATATCTAATTCTCTATCTAAAACTGATTTGAGCAATTTTCTGCTTTGTGAATTTTTTATTCTTACATTTTCCATTGTGCTAAAGTATTTTATTAAATCACTTACAATTTAGTTTAAACATGGTGCTTGTTCAAGGGGATTAATCGGTTGAGGATATCATTCTCAATTAACGAAAATTAATTAATCACGACAATAAGTTCCCAAATAAGTAATAATTCTTATAAAATCTCTCGAAATATTATCATAAAAAACACGGCAAAGCCGACAAAAGAATTGATCTTAAAAAATGCAAGCTCGACATTTTTTTCGGCATACTTATGTTCAAAAAATAGTAACACGGCGATCGCGATAAGAAATACAAATGTGAACGCGTTGAACAAGGAATAGAAATGCAGTCCGGCCAAAAACACAAACGATACAAAATGCAGCATCATTGAATAGAGCAAAGCTTTTCTTTTCCCGAATTTCACGGGAAATGAGTGAAGGTTGTGAGAGCGGTCAAAATCCTCATCGAGCGTTGAGTAAATAATGTCGAATCCGGTTCCCCAAAAAAGCGTAAACAATGTTATCAAAGCTCCGGGTAAAATCCCTTCAAATGAATTTGTAACTGCAAACCAGCCGCCGAGCGGTGCGCACGCCAATCCAATTCCCACTCCAAAATGAGCGAAATGAGTAAATCTTTTTAAATAAGGATAAACTATAAATATAATTATGGGAATTGGAGAAAGAATAAAACAGAATAATGAAATGTAATAAGCTGTAGCAAAATAACCTGCAAGCGATAACCAAAAAATCAAATTGGCTTTTAGTTTTGTAATTTTACCGCTTGGTATTTCACGATTTAATGTTCGTGGATTTTTTTTATCTATCTCTGCATCGATAATTCTGTTTGCCGTCATCGCAGCGGTTCTTGCGAATGTGGCTGCGATTAGTACAAGAATTAATATCCGCCAGGTAGGCATTCCATCCGATGCAAGAAAAACTCCCCCGTAAATCAAAGGGAGTGAGAAAATAGTATGTTCAATTTTTATAAAAGATAAATATTTCTTCAATCTCATAAGATTCTAAAAAGTCATTTGCAATTTAATCTTATTAACAAGTTAGTTCAAGATAGAATTATTTTACTTGATTTTACTAAACAAATCAATTCGCGCTACTGATATTTGCTGCTGAAGGAACATAAAGCCGGCAATTTTGTTTACGTTATCATGAAAATGATATTCACAATTCTTACAGTTCTAATTATAACTCTATCTTCATCAAGCGTTTATTCCCAATGTTCAGATGCGGGGATCTGTTTTATCGGAGGAAAGTCTCAAAAAGGAAATAGCCAAATAGGATTAACTATACTTTCGGAAAAAGCGACAAAACATCAGGTTTGACATTGCAAACAATGAAATTTCTCGGTGATCTGAAATTATTTGATGACATTAGATTATTATTTGATCTGCCTTATTCAAGTCAAAGCGGAATGTTAGGAAGTGTTCATGGGTTAGGTGATTTAAGTTTACTTCTTTCATATCCAATTATTAAAGGTCAGGACTCAAAACTTTCGATTCAAGGAGGGGTGAAGTTGGTAACCGCAAACGTCAACTCCAGGAATTTACCACAGTCATATCAAAGCGGACTTGGCACAAATGATGTTCTGCTCGGAATAAATTACAGTTTTGATAATTTTCTTTTATCTGCTGCTTATCAAATCTCACGCGGAAGAAGTAAAAACGAAATTGATAGATTGAAGAGAGGGGATGATATAATGCTTCGCGGGGGATATTTTAATTCTTTCGGTGAAATAAAATATTCTGCTGAGTTAATAGCTCTCAAACGGATTCATTTATCAAGCGTTGTTGATCCAATCAATCCAAGTCATTTCATTGATTTTCCTGGAAGCGATCAATTTCAAATTGATTTGATGACAAAAATGAGTTATCCAATTTTTTCAAATTTCAATTTAGAAGCTGCTTTCGCAATACCTTTTTTAGAGAGAAAAATAAATGTGGATGGTTTAACCAGAGCGTTTACGATTTCCATTGGTGGATTCTATTCTTTTGCATATTAATACTATTAAATTTTCATTTTCACCCAGAACTCACGGCAACTCAATTAGACAGAGATAATATTGCCCCTTTGCGAATTCAGAGTATTCGCAATTAATTTTCACCAAAAGCACTCCAAAACTTCAACATTTTTTTGTATCTTATCACAATTATTTTTCATTCTAATATTGGAGATAGTGTGGCGGAAAACGGAAAATACATCATTGGTATTGACGGTGGCGCAACTAAAACCACTGCAGTACTTTCGGACATATCAGGAAACATTCTCGCAGAGTTAACTAGCGGCCCAGGTAATTTTCTCATTATCGGAATTGATAATGCTGCAAGGACAATTTCAGAATTGATTCTTGATATTTGCAATCAAGCAGAGGTAAGCTCGCAAAATGTCGAAGTTATTTGCATCGGCTTAACCGGCGCCGGAAGAGAATCTGATGCAGAAAGAATGAAAAATGGATTGATTGAATTTTGGAATGGGCGTTATTCAACTTCATTAAAGAACCTGATTGTAACAAGCGACGCACGCATTGCACTCGAAGGTGCATTTGCAGGAAATCCAGGAATAATATTGATTGCCGGAACCGGCTCGATAATGTTCGCAAAAGACCGAAATGAGGAAATTCATCGTGTCGGCGGTTTTGGAAGGTTCATAGGCGATGAAGGGAGTGGTTACTCGATTGGGCGATGTGGATTATCTGCACTCGGGAAATTTTTTGATGGAAGAATTCCAGAAACAAAGTTGTCCGATTTGATTGCTCAGAATTTTTCAATTACTAGTGGCGAAGAACTTATCAAAGCAGTGTACAGAGAAAATTTTGACTTAGCCGCAGCGGCTCCGCTAGTAATCCAATGCGCTGAAGATGGTGATGAAGTATGTCGAGAAATTCTCCGCAAAGAAGCTGATGAATTAGTTTGTCACGTCAAAGCAATAAAGAATAAAATCAAATTGAAAAATGTTTCTGTTGCATTTATTGGCGGCTTGATCTCAAGCGAAAATTACTACGTAAAATTATTACGAAAGAACATCATGCAAAAAGTCGAAGGTGTTACTGTGGTTAATCCAGAGCATCCTCCTGCATTTGGAGCTGTTTTGATCGGATTGGAATCAATTTCTGTTGAAGAAAGTTGATAGCCTATAAAAATTCATTCGTTTTCTTGTGGATCAAGTATTATATGTTTACACTCGCACTTAAGTCCGCTAAAATCTTATCTAATGTTATTTTAATTTTTTCATTATCATTCTGCATTTTCAATTTTGATTTTTAATTTACACGAAACTGTAATCGATTTGTAATCCAAATTCTTACTCATAAGGTTTAGAAATGAATCAAGAAAATAAATCACCGGAAATAGAAAAAAAGAAATCAAATAGAAGCCCATGGCTGTTCATACCAACACAGTATTTTGCCGAGGGTGTCCCGTTTATTCTTACCAATCAACTTTCGGTTGCAATGTACAAATCGCTTCAAGCATCAAATGCTTTTATTGGATTTACAAGTTTTCTCTATCTTCCTTGGTCTGTTAAACTTTTTTGGGGTCCATTGATTGACGCTTACGGCACAAAAAGAAAGTGGTCAATTTACATGCAGCTTGCTATGGCGATTTGCTTCGTCGTGATTGCTCTTACAGTTCAACTCCCATCATTTTTGTTTTTGTCGTTAGTGATATTCACTGTGATTGCATTCCTATCGGCAAGTCACGATATCGCAACAGACGGATATTACCTTCACGTTCTTGATAAAAAAGATCAGGCATTTTTCACCGGTATAAGAAGCACTTTTTATCGGTTCGCAATGATTGTTGCCGGCGGAGTCTTGGTTAAGCTTGCAGGCGATATTGGCGAGAGCAGCGGAGTGATTGCTCATGGATGGTCAACCGCATTTGGAATCGCAGCGGCAATTTTCCTTCTATTATTTTTCTATCATCATTTAATACTCCCTTATCCTCCTACAGATCACGCAGTAAAAACTGAAACTAACAAAATTCCTTACGGAAAAATTTTCAAGGAGTATTTCAGCCAGAATAAAATTGCAGCAATTCTTTCCTACATTCTTCTTTATCGATTCGGCGAGGGATTGCTCGTTAAAATGGCTCAGCCGTTTTTACTCGACAAACCCGAAGTCGGCGGCTTAGGACTTACAGTCAGCGACGTTGGTTTGATGTACGGAACCTTCGGAGTTGTCGCTCTGCTTATTGGCGGAATACTCGGCGGCTGGATGATAAAGCAGTATGGATTAAAAAAACTGATCTGGCCATTCGCTTTTTGCATGAATGTACCGAATGCGCTCTATGTCTATATGTCGTATTTTCAGCCCATTGGATTGACAACGATTGATTTTTCTTTTATTCCATCATTGTTTGGATCAACCACAGCATGGACATGGACTCTCAATCCGGTTGCCCAAGCATGTATAATCTTAGAACAATTTGGATACGGCGTTGGATTTACCGCATTTATGGTATTTCTTCTTTATACTTCGAAGGGAGAGTTTAAAACTTCTCACTTTGCGATCTCAACTGGATTAATGGCGGTCGGAATGATGATACCCGGATTTGTAAGCGGCGTAATTCAGATGGAAGTTGGTTATGTCTGGTTATTTACTTTGAGTGTTCTTACGACAATTCCAGGAATGATCACAATTTTCTTTTTACCGTTGGATGATGATGAGGCTCAAAATTGATTTTGAATATTTCGCATAAGATTAAGAATGGTCATCATGATTGAAGAAGTTAAAGTATATCAAATATCAGATTTTGAGCAAAGAGAGCTGATCCCAAATTCTGAAGTTTGTTTTCTTCATTCCGAAAATATGACAATGGCTGAATGGCATTTTAAACCTAACACTTCGCTGCCAGAGCATTCACATCCGCATGAGCAGGTAACTAAAATAATCTCCGGTGAATTTGAATTGAATGTTGGCGGAAAAACTTTTCGATTGAAAACAGGCAGTGCAGCGGTGATTCCTCCAAACCTCATTCATTCGGGAAAGGCAATTACCGAGTGTCATGTTATTGACGTCTTTCATCCTGTGCGAGACGAGTATCGATAATATAATTCATATTAATTAAAACGAAAAATCAAATGACATATAACTCAAAATCCGTTTTTTCCGATAATAAAGGGAGTGATACTAAAGTTCATACTTCCACAACAGGTGCGAAGAAAACAGAGATGAAAGCCATAAAAAAATTTATACCGATTTTGATAACTGTTATAATTTTTCATTCAATTTTACTGAGCGGTTCAACATTTTTAAAATTTAAGTCGAGCACATCAATGGATTCACTATATCAAAAAAACAATGTGGAGATTTATTCGATTCAAAATGATCCTTGGGTTGAACAAAAACTTTCTGCCATGACTTTGGAAGAGAAAGCCGGTCAAATGGTTTTTCCGCACGTCTATGGTGTTTATATGAGCGAAGATAGTCCCGATTATCAACGATTAGTTCATCTTGTTAAAAACAAAAAAGTTGGCGGCTTGATTTTCTTCTTGAGTGATATTTACGAGCAGGCTGTCCTTACAAACAAAATGCAAAAACTCTCTGAGATACCTTTGTTGATCTCAGCAGATTTTGAGCGCGGTGTTGCAATGAGAGTTCCGAGTGCAACTCCATTCCCATACAATATGGCTATCGGCGCTGCAGACGATTCAACTTTGACCTATCTTATGGGCAAAGTAATTTCACTCGAAGGAAGATCGATGGGTGTTCATCACAACTATGCTCCAGTTGCTGATGTGAATAACAATGCATTGAATCCTATTATTAATGTTAGAGCATTTGGAGAAGATGTCGATCTAGTTACAAGATTATCGAATGCTTTTTTCAAAGGAACTCAAGATGGCGGGATGGTTGCAACGACAAAACATTTTCCCGGACACGGCAACACAAGTCTCGATTCTCACAAAGAACTCCCAACAATCACCGGTACTCGTGAAGAATTAAATAAATTGGAACTGGTCCCGTTTCAATCGAATTTTGACAACAAAATAATGAGTGTGATGGTGGGACATCTATCTGTCCCAGCAATTGATACACAAAAAAATTTGGCTTCAACTCTTTCTAAAAAAATTGTATCTGATCTTCTTCAAAATGAAATGGGTTTTAAGGGCTTGATTGTTACCGATGCAATGAATATGCATGCCGTTACAAATCATTATTCAACTGCCGAAGCCACCGTGATGGCAATTAAAGCCGGTAATGATTGTATTTTATTCCCAGATGATGCAGCAGAATCTGTCGATGCAATAATTGCTGCAGTAAAAAATGGCGAGCTTAGTGAGGAAAGATTAAACCATTCCATCAGAAAAATTTTAATAACGAAACGATGGCTCGGACTGGATGAAAATAAATTTATCGACGTTGATAATATTTCAAAAGTTATTGGAAGAGAAAGTCACTGGGAGTTGGCGAGGCAGCTTGCTCGAAAATCAATCACTCTGGTTAAAGATGAGAGCAAATTAGTTCCTCTGAATCCAAGTTCAAACTTAAACTATTCTCACATAATGGTAATAGACAGTAGAATTGCAGAAGAGGGAGAGTTCTTTAATAACCAATTAAAAAGCAGAATTAATAATTTTCAATCTAAAAAAATTCTATTGAACAGTACTTCATACGATAAAACCCAGGCGATACAAACTGCACAAAATTCTGATGTCATAATTTTATCACTTTATTTAAAAGTCCGTGCTTACCAGGGTACAATTGGACTTGAAAAAAATCAGCAGGAATTAGTTGAATCAATGCTTAAACTAAACAAACCAACGGTTGTAATTTCGCATGGCAATCCATATGTATTGATGCATTTCCCGACTATTGGAACTTATCTGACAAATTATGGAGATCCTGAAGTTTCAGAGTCGGCTGCTGCTGAGGCAATTTTCGGCGAGATCCCAATTACTGGAAAACTTTCGGTTTCTATTCCTAATACTTCATTCAAAGTCGGATTTGGATTGAAGCGAGAACAAACTTCTTTGCTCAACGAGAGTACGAATTCGTCTGTACAAGAAGAAAAACAATTTAAGTTGGTCGATAAGTTAATCGATGACGCAATCGATGATGGTGCTTTCCCCGGTGGAGTACTGCTGATAGCGAAAGATGGATTTATTCTCCACGAAAAAGCATTTGGGCATTTGAGTTATGACCCGAATGCGCGCAAAGTGAATAATAAAACAATTTATGATTTAGCTTCTTTAACAAAGGTCTTTGCATCTGCAACCGCTTCAATGATTTGTATCGATAAAAATTTATTTGCTCTTGACGATGCAGTCTCAAAATATCTTCCGCAGTTTACCGGAAGTGAAAAAGAAAAAATAACGATTCGAAATTTACTTTTACACAACAGCGGCTTGCCTGCTTGGAAAAAATTCTATGCAAACTGTAAAAATGAAATTGATGTTCTCAATGATATTTTTTCAACGCAATTAGAATATGAGACCGGAGCAAAAATTGTTTACTCAGATTTAGGAATAATTCTGCTTGGAAAGGTTATTGAGAAGGTATCTGAAAAAACACTTGATATATTCTGCAAAGAAGAAATTTTCGATAAGCTTGGAATGAAAAATACATTTTATAATCCGCCAAAAGGATTAATCGAAAAAATCGCACCAACTGAAAGTGACACTTATTGGCGTAATCGATTGATCAGAGGAGAAGTGCACGACGAAACTGCTTCATTGCTTGGTGGTGTGGCGGGACATGCGGGATTATTCTCAACAGCAAGTGATTTATCAAAAGTCCTGCAAATGCTTCTTCAAAAAGGAGAATATCAAGGAATTAAATTGATCAAGCCTGAAACAGTTGAATTATTTACGAAGCAGCAGAGTAAATCAAGTTCGCGTGCTTTGGGCTGGGACACTCGATCAGCAATAGGTTCTTCAGCAGGAGATTTATTCTCGATAAAATCTTACGGTCACACTGGATTTACGGGTACGTCTGCCTGGACTGATCCGACAAGAAATTTATTCGTTATCCTGTTAACAAACAGAGTTCATCAAACGCGAGAGAATCAAAAGCTATATGAATTAAGACCGAAGATTCATGATGCGGTGATAAAAGCAGTTGAGTAATTTCAAATTCAGATTATCTCTAAAACTTGATTGGTCAATTCAGTCAAAACAATTCTAGTGTCTTTGAAATCCTTTTCTAAAAGAAAATTAATTGCACGATAATAAAAATCGGCAGTAAAACTATTAACGAAAATTTATACATATAGCTGAAAAAATCAGGCATCTTAATATTGTTTTCTTCTGCTATTGATTTGACCATGAAGTTTGGACCGTTTCCGATGTAAGTCATACTCCCAAAAAATACAGCTCCAGTACAAATCGCTTTTAGAAGTTCGACAGGGATTGAAGCAACAATCTCGCCGGAATTAATTCCAAGTCCAAGTGCAAGCGAATGAAAAGTAACTGCAGTTGGAGTATTATCCAAAAAGCTGCTCAGTAATCCAGTAAAGAAATAAAATTGAACCGGCGAAGTAACTCCTAGCGATTTTGCATTTGATTCTAGATAAAGCAGGCAGGGAACCATTGTAACAAAAATACCAAGAAAAAGACACGCGACTTCTTCGATTGGTGCCCAAGTAAAATTGTTCGATACTCTTGTAAGTCTTGTAGTTGTTAAGAGCGAAAGTATTGCAAATCCGACCAAAGCCCCTTCGCGAATGAACTTGTAATAAGGATTTAAATTAATGAAACTTAAATACTGCTCGTTGAGAAAAGCAACAGAAAGCACGACACCAATCAGCCAAATGAAATTAATATTTCCTTGTAACTTAATTGGTTTAATCAAAGTTTTATCTCTCATTAAAGCTTTTTGCGGTTCTTTTTTATGGAAATAGAATTCAACCAAAAAATAAACCAAAAGAAGTAATCCATTAGTGACAAACCATTCTAATGTTAAACTAAAAAACCAGGTGAATGGTGCACCTCGTAAGTACATCATAAAGAGGGGTGGATCGCCGAGCGGAGTAAGAAGCCCGCCGCAATTTGCAACGATTCCAATAAAAAACAGAATTGTATGAATTTTATACGTTCGCTCGCGATTGGTTTGAATGACAGGACGAATTAGAAGCATTGCAGCACCTGTCGTTCCCATGAACGATGCAATCACAGCACCAATCCCAAGAAACAAAGTATTAACTGTTGGTTTTGCTTCAATGTCTCCCGATAAAAATATTCCTCCGGTAATAGTAAAAAGCGAACCAAGAAGAATTATGAAAGGGATATAATCGAAGACCATTGTGTGATAAAGTTCCGAACTAAGATTATTCGAAACTAGATAAACTATAATAGGAGCACTTAAAATTAAAGCAATGTATAATTTGTTTCGATTCTTTTCCCAAAAGTGATTCCAAAAAAGTGGAAATGCGGCAATTGAGCCGAGCATTAAGACAAAAGGCAGAAGACTTATGAGATGGATATTGTATTGTTCGTGTTCCATACTGAATTGTAGATTATTAAGAAATTAATGTGAGAGGAATTATTAATTAAATGTGAAACCAGAGAGTGCGAGACTGAATCTTCAGTCATAAAGATAATGATTGGGATCTGGTTTATCTGAAAGTAAAATTCTAAAATCCAAATAAAAACTGTGACTAAATTAGCAGTTGGGCAAATCCTTTCTAAATTAAATTTTATTATCGAAAAAACTAAAATGAAACACCGAACATTAGATAAACCAGAGGGGAAATTGTCCCAATTGGAATATTTGCACCGGCTTCCATTTCTAGATTAAATCCTGCAGAGAGTGGTAATCTATATCCAGTTGTTGCTCCAATAAATGGGAAAATACCAGGGACAAAATATTCGATCATTAAACCCACTAAACCAATATGCATCTCTGCATAGAAATTCTTTTGCAGCCTCATCTCCGGACCGGCTTTAAGGTAACCTAAAAACATCGTTATTAATGAAGTGTATTCTGGATTCAATAAAATATTAATTCCAGTTTATAGTGAGAATCCATGTCCAAAATTTTTTTCGATATAATCATGAGATAATTTTGAATGTCGGTAACTGAGATTTATAAAATACGTAGTGATGTTCCTATCGTAAAATAACGGAAGAAGACCAAGTGATCCTTTAAATATGTTATCGCTTACACGAGCTTTAAGTAAAGTTGTATCAGGCTGCTCACTTTCTTGTGCGTAAATGAACAGAGGAGAAAAAAGAATAAGAAGTACAAAATTTTTAGCCGCTGTCACTTTAGACCTCGAATTTGATATGCCAAGCTAGCGTAATAAATATTTATTGTAAAGAAGTTTTTATTAAATTTATCAATTCAAATTACTTTCATATATTAATTATAAAATTATTGATATAGAATATGCAATTCGATCGTTCCGCCGGAATTTTACTTCACCCGACATCACTCCCTGGAAAATATGGAATCGGAGATTTTGGAAACGATGCTTTCAAGTTTGTCGACTTCCTTGCCGATTCTGGTCAAACTCTTTGGCAGGTTCTGCCATT
>VGVX01000060.1 GCA_016873845.1 Ignavibacteria bacterium | reverse complement strand
GCAAATCTTTCATCATGCATCAATGCACCTTGAGGATAATCGAGGCGAGATAATCCTGCAGGATTATAATAACCCGAAAGTACATCGTTTGCCAACGCTACATACGCCCCGCCCATTGCAAGAGGTCTGCCGCCAACACCGATTGCTAAAAATTCACCGGAATATTTCCCGATTGATGTTCCTTGAGAATAAACCGAACTCGCAGCAAATAAAAAACTAACTGCAAAAAATATTTTTTTCATTTCGTACTCCTTTATGAGATATTATCGGTAGAATTGCTGCGAATAAAGCTCTAATTTTTGGTTAAAAATATCCTATTTTTATTCAAAAAATCAAGTGGAATTTTGGTTCGCTCAATTGAAAATTTCTGTTATATCAAAATTACCTAATTGTTCTAATCCTAACTTTTTTTCTGTGCAGCAAGAAAAACATAATCACTTTGTATTTCTTTCATTTTTAACATCAAATCTTCGACTTCAAAACAAAGTTTCAAAATTTGTTTACTCTCTTCATTTGTTGAAATAAAATTGTGAGCAATTTCATTTAAAAGAATATGTAGAATTGTTCCACCGTATTCTTTTAGCTCAACTATATTAAAATGTTTCCTTATCGATGGAAGAATATTTGAAGATTCCACAGCTTCAGATGGATCATTCACAATCATAGTGAGACGGCCGGGTTTATAATGCCTTTTTTTGATCGAGCCGCTATAAATCCGCTTTCGGTAACGATTCGGGATAATTGTTAAAAGTCCATTGACAATCTCTAATTGTCTATCTGTCCATTGAAATCGGCAAGGTCCAACAAAGTCATTAACAATTAAATAGCCGTCTTTCTTTAACATTCGTTTTATTCTTCGCACAACTTCATCTATATTTTTAAGGTGATGAAGTGAGCCTTCAGCAGTAATGATATCATATTCGTTTTCTCGGACTTTTATGTCGAAAAAATCTGACACAAAAAATTGTATTATGTGTGAATACCCTTCTCTATCAGCCTGATTTTTTGCATAGGCGATACGTTCATTTGACAAATCGTGCGCAATTAATCGATTGAAGTGTGTCGATTTCACCCACTTAAGCTCATTCTGACCGGTACTACACCCAATTGATAATCCGTTTAGATTTTTCTTCTGAGAAAAATATTTTTTGGAAAAGTACTCTTGAGGTGATAAGTTCGGGTTGCCGGTAATTAACAAGTTCCATCTGCTTATTACTTCAGGAACATCCCACCAATTTGATTGATTAGTCACTGTATGCTTCCACGATTCTTTTACTCTTCCCAACTTAACCAACGTTAATTTTGAAAGAATCTTGTATAAATAGCCTTGTCTAATTTTCTCAACTAATCTAACGAAATCGTATTTATTAACAAGATTATTAAACATTTTACTGGTTTATGAAATTGTCGAGCTTGAAGGTTTCACAAAGAAAAAAAACATAAGCATTCAAGGTCTACGCTAAAAATTAATCAACGACTCGTCATAATCTTCAACTTTTTCGAAGCCGAGTAGATTCAAAATCGTTGCGGCAACGTTAGTGAGTCCTGGATTTTTCACCTCCGACATTTTATACTCGCCTTTGTACTGTGTATCGTAAATCACAAACGGAACGGGATTCAATGTATGCGATGTCTTTATTTCTTTTTTCCCATTTTTGATTATGAACATTTCATCTGCGTTTCCATGATCTGCTGTCACAATCGCAATTCCTTCCAATTCATCTATTACTTTCAATAATTTTCCTACACATTCATCGACTACCTCGACAGCAATTACTGCCGCATCGAAATTACCTGTGTGACCAACCATATCTCCGTTTGCAAAATTCACTCTTCCCCATTTAAATTTATTTGAACGTAAAAGCTCAATCGTTTTTTCAGTAATTTCATAAGCTTTCATTTTTGGAGCTTTATCGAATTCAATCTTATCGGAAGGAATCTCAAAATATTTTTCGAGCGATTCGTCAATATAGCCTGAACGATTTCCATTCCAGAAATAAGTTACATGCCCGTACTTTTGCGTTTCCGAAATTGCAAACGATGTTACCTTCTCTGCACAAAGATATTCGCTGATAGTTCTATCAATTGCCGATGGGAAGACAAGATAATTTTTCGGGATGTGAAGATCACCATCGTACTCCATCATTCCAGCATACAAAACATCCGGGTAATAAACTCTGTCGAATTCCTTAAAATCTTTCTCTTCAAAAGCACGAGATAATTCAATTGCCCTATCTCCTCTGAAATTAAACATAATTACGGAATCGCCGTTAACGATTTTACCTATCGGCTCATCATTATCATCTACAACCACGAATGCATCAAGGTACTGATCGATTATGTTTGGATCTTCTTCGTAAAAAGTTTTAACTGCATCTTCTGCTGTCTTGAATTTTCTACCAATTCCAAGTACGTGAGCGTCCCATCCTCTTTTGACGATGTTCCAATCTGCATTGTATCTATCCATTGTAACTTTCATTCTACCGCCGCCTGATGCAATTCGATAATCAAATCCCTTTTCTGAATTTATCTTATTCAATAAATCTTCGGTTGGTTTGATATAATTCAGAACAGTTCTTCCAGGAACATCTCTTCCATCGGCAAGCGGATGAAGACGCACTTTTCTCACACCTTCTTCAGCACATCTTTTGATCAATGCAAAAAGCTGCTCGATGTGCGAATGAACATTTCCGTCTGAGAGCAATCCGATAAAATGAATCGTCCCCCCATCCTCTGCTCTTTTTATTATATCTCTCCAGAGTTCAGATTGAAATATTTTTCCAGATTCAATTGATTTGTTTACGAGCTTTGCACCCTGGTCAAATATTCTTCCTGCGCCGAGTGCATTATGCCCAACTTCGCTATTGCCCATGTCATCTTCTGAAGGAAGTCCAACAGCCTGACCGTGTGCCTTAAGCTTTGTAAAAAGCGGTGAAGAAAAAAGTTTATCAAGCGTTGGAGTTTTTGATTTGAATACAGCATTTCCGCCCGCCTGCCCTTCCATTATTTCCGTGGCGGGCAGGTCGTATTCTTTTCCAAGTCCAATGCCGTCCATTACAATAAATAATAAAGGACCTTTTCCGCCTAAGAAATTATCAAGTTTTTTTAGTTTCAACATAGATGTATAAAAATTGTATTTCCTATTGGTTGTTTTCGCTAAATCTCTGTGCAAAATATCTCAAAAGAGAAGTAAAGTCAAAAAGTGAAGCCTGACGAACGTTTGTAATCCAAGCTCCAGTTTCATATTTTTCGAACGAGAGTGTTATGTATCATTTCATTCACGAAATATTATCTGCAGTTGAAATGGAAAAGATTGCAGAAGAGATAAAGCTTCAGGAAGAAAAAACTGCCGGTGAAATACGTATAAGCATCAAAAGAAAAAAAAAGCTTTTTGAGAAGAAGGCATCTCTGCGGGATTTAGCCATTAAAGAATTTTTCCGATTGAAAATGAATAACACGCGTGACCGCGGCGGCATTCTTATATTTTTAATACTAAAGGATAAACAATTCTACATTCTGCCTGACGAGGGAATCACAAAGGTACTCGACCAAAACTTTTGGAATGAATTATCCAACGTAACAGAAAAATATTTCCGCAATAAGAATTTTTTCGACGGAATAATTCACGTCATCAGAGAATGCGGAAAAGTCCTCTCACAGCACTTTCCCCGAAAACCAGACGACGTGAATGAGCTTGAGGATAGAATTGAAATTTCATAGACTCTGCAGCAAACGGCGTCAGAATTAAATTCACACAATAGTAAAACAAGTTTTATTTCTTTAAGATAGGTCGCTCAAAATAGTTGGGTTCAGGGTAAAAAAAACGCGAAATGATTAATTTGTATTTTTAAGCAATTCTTTTCTCTTTTCGTTTAATTGTTTTCGCATTTTTCGTTTTCTTTTCTTTCATCAATATAAATTTTTTCGTTGATTTGCTCGTTTTATTTGTTTTTACTTTCACATTAGATGTAATGTGCGATTCTTTCTCCTCTTTTATCTTTTCCAGTAACACGCTTGCTGGCTCATCGTTGGAGTCTTGGGAAACTAGCTCGCCTCTGAATGCTTTTGCTAATATTGATTGTGTTAGCTTATCTACAAAAGCTTTTGCTTTAATAAATCTCTCTTCTATTTCATCTGCTTTTTTGAAAAGTGCTTCGACTCGTTTTACGATTTCTTTTTGTTCTTCGAATGGAGGAATTTCTATTTTTTCATTAAATAGTTTCTTCCTATCAAGTGTGGGTACTACCGTACTTGAACTGAAAGACTTAAAATCATATTGTAAAAAATAGTAGTAAGTATATTTAGGATAATTACCACAGAAATCTTTAACAAATAAAACAGTATTATGCGGCCAGTAATTTTCAAATTCAAAGAAATGGACACTACCAACAGAACCACTCCTACCAGTAACTAAGCAAGGACCATTTGCTTTAGATTCTTTATGATAGCCTGCAATTCCTCCAGAAGTAACAACAGCATACGCTCCATCTATGATTTTTCTCAAAGGCAAGTCATATCCTCTTTGTATTTTGCAAAACTCATTAAAGATTTTTTTACCCCAATTGTTTAAAGTAATGCCTTTCCTCTCCCTCCAATCTTTTGTCAACTCGCCTGTTACTGCTGCGTTAAGAACTGACTGCCTGAATCTTTTTATTATAACAGGAATTTTATCAAGCCGTACTTTTGATTCATCTACTTTGCTTAAAAGTTTATCAAGTTTTTCTACTATTCGTTTTTGTTCGTTGAGAGGTGCTAATCTTATTTGTATTTCATTTGCATTTGTGATAGTTACTTGAGGTTGAGCGGTACCAGTTACATACTGCGAATTGCTTTTTGATTGAAGTGCATATGCAAAATATCTTTTATTCTTTTCTAAAGAATCAAAAAAATTTAATACTAAAGAGTTGTGTGTCACAAAAACTTTGGGAGGTGATATATTGATTTTCCCACTATTAGCACCCCGACAAGAAATCAGAACTTTTTCTTCTTCGTATAAATATTCATTATAATAACCTATTATTGCATTCGCACCGAAAACAGGATATTTTTTTCATTACTTATTTTCTTTGTGGAAAGATCTTTGCCGTATTCAATATCACAAATATCAGAAAGCTTACATTCAATCCAACCTTTAGGTAATTCACTCATTCCCAATCCCATTCCATGTAATCCCATGTCTTTGTTGAATTAACTTCGCTGTAAGCCGGTTCAATAAATAATTTGATTTTGGAAACAGTTTCGGAAAAGTTCAGATTTATTTTAAGCGAGCGTTTTTTTATAAATGCAGCCCAGAGTGCTTCAAGGTTTTTATCATTCTTAAACTTGTCATCAAAAATAGAATGACGTTTCTCAATCGAGGTTTGCCTGTTTTTAAATGTTTCAATTAAAGCATTGTGCAAAGTTAAAAGATCAAACCCTTTACTTGAAGCAAAGAAATGAATATCGTAAAAGTCTTTCATTCTGCTTGTTGCAATTCCGAGAGAAACAGCAGCTTCAAATTTTTCTGCTACAGCAGATTCAATCGAATATACTTTTAAGTGCGGGGCTTCAAAATCAAGCAGAGTAGGATAATCCATTAGCAGCGAGCTGGGATAAACAATATCACCGAATCCAATATCAATCCGTACCTGCTGCCTTGCGGTGCCAAGCTTAGCGGACAATTTAATTCTAATGCCATGATATTCATCCTGCTCAACAATTTCTTCGGCAGAAACAGAATGGGAATCAAACGTTAATCCATCTTCAAAACTTATCGAAGCAATTTCTTGAAATATTTCTTTCAATGAATCGGTTTTATTCGGAACAGAGCGTCCAAGTAAATCAATATCTTTCGTGGGGCGAAGTCGGCTTATGTCATGGGCAAGAAAGAGAAGCGCACCTTTAAGAACAAAATTATCTGAGTAAATGGATTTTGAAATTCTGAATAGAAATCTTTCCTGAATATATTGAAGCAGAACTGAATTGAAGTCAAGGGAATTTTTACGTGAATAATTGATCAACCTTTCTTTTACAGATACAGCGATATTTGTAATTTCTTTTTTAGCCATTAACCGACAATCGCTTTAACATAAGGAAGCATTTTTTCTTTTACGCTAAGTGTCTCTGCAAATTCAAAAAGTTTGTTGATGTCCCGCTTCTTTAGCTCTAGATAACTCTTAAGTGATTCAATAACAATATCGTCACCTATTTTAGTCCGGTACCGAAACAGATCGCAAATTGTTTTTTCCAGGTTGTAGATTCTTATGATTCCGCTTTTCGTTTCCACTTGAATTATCCCGGTTTCGTAATATTTATGAGGGAAATAATATACTTGTATTGGCGGGTATTCAAGCTTAAAGCCAGGTGAATTGTGAGGTACTGCAACTGTTATGTATGACGGATTAAAAGTTGTCAGTTCGTAATATGAAGAAGCTGAAGTAAGACATATAACGGCTTTTTTATTAGACTTGCATACATCTGCAAAACTTCCATTTTCATCCCATGGGTAATTTACAAGCTTGTACAGACCAGGCTTTATCTTTTCTATAATTCCTTCTGAAATGGCTTTAGTGATTTTTCTAGGATGAATTTTCTGGTTACGAAGCTCTTTCATTCTTGCGTAACCCTTGTGTTTCTCAAATATTTTAATGATTTCTTTCATATTGCTTGGATCGTTTCTTAGGCAAATATACGAAATGTGCCTAAGAATTGATCCATGTTATTCATTATTGGTTCATTTTTACTGTCGATGAGAGTGATTGGCAGTAGTTCTGAACTGAATCGTTTACAAGGTAAACAGAGTAAATCTACCTTGTAATTGATTCAGTTATTTTTGGGTCCGATTTCTATGTCAGTATGAGATATTGACAGAAATTTAGAACCAAATCCTTTTTTGTTCATTTCCAGCGAATTTTTTGAATTTCTATCTAAAGGGATAAATTCGAATGTATTCTACAAAAAGTAGTCCATCTTGCCGTAACACAATATGTTTCACACTTTTAAACAAGATTTTTGTGCTACTATATCGATGCTCACAGTTATTTGATTGAGTCATAGTTAGGTTAGTGTTTTTTTTGATTGACTCCAGAAACTTGTAATCCAAATCATACTTTCCTATTTTTAACGCAAGATAATCTATGTTTCATCATTTCATTCACGAAATACTATCTGCGGTTGAAATGGAAAAAATTGCAGAAGAGATTAAACTCCAAGAAGAAAAAACTGCCGGCGAAATCCGCGTTAGCATAAAACAAAAAAGAAAGATGTTTGAGAAAAAATCTTCTTTGCGGAATCTGGCAATAAAAGAATTTTTCCGAATGAAGATAAACAACACGCTTGACCGCAGCGGCATTCTTCTTTTTTTAATATTAAAAGATAAACAATTCTACATTCTGCCTGACGAGGGAATCACAAAGGTACTCGACCAAAACTTTTGGAATGAATTATCCAACGTAACAGAAAAATATTTCCGCAATAAGAATTTTTTCGACGGAATAATTCACGTCATCAGAGAATGCGGAAAAGTACTCTCGCAGCACTTTCCCCGAAAACCAGACGACGTGAATGAGCTTGATGACAGAGTGGAAGTTTCGTAACAATATATTTTTTCCATTCTTATCACTCAGCCACTTAAAGGATGCTCAACTATTTTTCTTCGACTCGCCAACAATCTTTTGACATCAATCCTGAAATATTCTAAATTCACTGCGCATAAAGTATGATTAAACGAGAATGAAAACATTTAGAGAAAGACTCGGGAAAGAAGTAATCGTCTTCGATGGCGGAACCGGAACGTATCTATACGAAAAAGGAATTTACATCAACCGATGTTTCGATGAGTTGAATCTAACCAATCCGGAAATTGTGAAGGAAGTTCATAACGATTACATCAACTCAGGTGCCGATGCTATTGAAACAAATACGTTCGGAGCAAATGTATTTAAACTCACTCCTCATGGACTTGGAGAAAAAGTCTACGAAATAAATCTTAGAGGAGCTCAAATTGCAAAATCCGTTGCGAAAGATTCAGTACTAGTAGCTGGCTCTGTCGGTCCGCTCGGAGTACAAATTGAGCCGCTCGGAAAACTTTCTTTTGATGAAGCGAAGGACGCTTTCAAAGATCAAATCAAAGGATTGATTGATGGCGGCGTTGACTTAATTATTCTCGAAACTTTCATTCTTGCTAAAGAATTAGTCCAAGCACTTCGTGCTGTTAGAGAGCTTGATGAAAATATACCTGTTATCGGACAAGTAACAATCAACGAAGATGGAAATTTATTAAGCGGTGCGCCTCTCGAGAGATTCATCGACAAGCTGAAAGATTATAAAATCGATGCAGTGGGATTGAATTGTTCAGTCGGACCAAAACCGATGCTCGATGCATTAGAAAAGCTTAAAACACTTACGACTCTTCCAATTTCAATCCAGCCAAATGCAGGTTATCCTCAAAATATTGGCGGAAGGAATATTTATATGACTTCGCCTGAATACATGGCTGAATATGCAAAACGATTTATCCAGACCGGTGCTTCAATTGTTGGCGGATGCTGTGGAACAAATCCTTCCCATATTCGTGCTATCCGAAGGGCTGTTCAAGCCCTTCAACCGGCAAAACGAATGGATGTAAAAGTCAGTGAATTAGAAATTGAAATACTGCCGGAAGTAAAAATATATTCATTGAATGAAAAATCCCGCTTGTCTAATAAACTTCTTAGGAAAGAATTTGTCAGTCTCGTAGAATTAGTTTCACCAAAGGGAGTTTCACCACAAAAAGAGATAGAGAAAGCGCGAAAGCTGTTCCATTTTGGCATAGATGCGATAAATATTCCAGATGGACCGCGGGCAATGGCGCGAATGTCTGCAATGGTACTTGCTGTTTTAATTCAAAAAGAAGTTGGAATAGAAACCGTTCTTCATTTTGCCTGTAGAGATAGAAATGTAATTGGAATGCAATCTGATCTTCTCGGCGCATGGGCATTGGGAGTTAGAAATATTTTAGCAATCACTGGCGATCCACCGAAACTTGGAAATTATCCTGACGCAACTGCGGTGTTCGATGTCGATGCAATTGGCTTGGTGAATTTAATTAATCGATTAAATCACGGACTTGATCTTGCAAGCAATCCTATTGGCGAACCAACTGGTTTCAGTATTGGTGTCGGTGTGAATCCGGGAGCAATCAATCTTGATGATGAATTAAAAAGATTAGATTGGAAAATCGAAGCAGGTGCAGAATATATGATAACTCAGCCTGTCTTTGATATAAAGATATTCGAAAGTTTTATTAAACGAATCGATTATGTTAAACTTCCATTAATTTGTGGAATTTGGCCATTGATATCATACCGGAATGCAGAATTTATGAACAATGAAGTTCCAGGGGCCTCAGTACCGGATGAAATTTTATCAAGAATGCGAAGTGCAACGACTAAAGATGAAGGATTCGAAACTGGAATTCAAATTGCGCGAGAAACTTATAATTACATAAGAAATGATGTGGCGGGCGTTCAGCTCGCCGCTCCGCTCGGAAGAGTTGAAGCGGTGTTTGAAATACTAAAGAAATAGTTCTTCACCTCCACTATGGGTTATCAGTACCCTAAACACTTTTATGAATTTACTTTTTTAATTGACAATTTACTCCCCACAATGTAAATTGAAATGTAGACTAAGCAGGAAATTCCTTAGGAATGAGAGTAGACGGCATTAAAGTGGTTTTCTTTAGCGAACATCACAATCGAAAAGTTGATAGTCCGAATTTCATATATCAATCCTCGTTATTCCCACGTGAAAATATGATTATAACTATTAAAAAATTAATGGGTGTAAAATGTTTTCTTCATTTAAAAGAATTTTTATCATCCTTGCATCAATACTGGCATTCTTTGCAGATGCAAAGCCACAAGTAATAATAGTACTTGCTCAACCTCCATTTAACCAAATTAAATCTGAAAATCTTTGGAAACTTCAACTAAACAATGCGTCACCTAGGACTTATAAAGTCTTTCTTAACGGCGTAATTACCGAAGTGACCGAGGGCAAGATATTTGAAGCAAGATCGTCTGCATTTGAATTGTCCCCTGGATTTCACAATATCACAATGAAAGATTTGGGTAACATTTCAATAATAAGCAGTAGAAAAGAATTTGAAGAAATGCTAATACGTTCAGGAACAATAAAAGAAGGAGATTATGAAATTTGTGTTACTGTACTTAATATAGAAGACAATAATGAATTAGGGAAAGACTGTATAAGCCATTCTGTAATTCATCCAAATCCACCTCAATTAATCTCTCCATCGAACGGAATAGAATCAGAAATTGAGATTAATGAGTTTTCGTGGACACCAATAACACCTCAAATTTCAGGTATTAATTATTTGATTAAAATAGTTGAAATTCAATCTGGTCAATCATTGGAAGAAGCTATTCAAAATAATTTAGCCTGGTTTGAAAAAAGCGATATCAAATCAAATATTCTGAAATATCCTACATCTGCAAGAAAATTTGAAAAAGGTAAAAAATATGCATGGCAGATTACAGCTTTCACGAACAAACTTGAAATTGGAAAAAGTGAAGTTTGGAGTTTCTCTCCAGGTGACCGACCAACTTTAATGACATTCTGGGGACAGCTTCAAGATGTATCCCCGAAAGGTTGTTATAATATTTGTTGCCATGGTGATACAACTGATCAAAAATTTGTTTTTAGAATTTTACATTCTCAACCCATTGACTTAGGACAATCTGGATTTTCTATCGTAAGAACTCAAACCTGTTGTGGGGTGTGGAATTTTGGGGCTCCTCTTTCTACAATAATTTTAAACGGATGGGGAGAATTAAATAATATCAGAGCTGGAACAAGTGAATTTATTTTTTATCCTTTTAAAGTTGATCAAATGTGCTTGTGTGATGGCGATAGGGTCCAGTATCAGTTAAGTATTCACAATGCAGCAGGAAATCCGATGTTAGGTTCCCCCTACAATGGATTTTTTATTGTTGATCTAACTGGCCCAAGCGTTATAGCTTTAGTCCCTCCAGATGGCTCTGGGGTAAGCGTTTCAGGATTCACAGTAAATATTAATGTTCAGGATTTGCCGAACTGCGGTGTTAATTTTAGTGGTGTTGCTAATGGATTTGGTTACGTTGAACTGAAAGATGGACTCGGAACTTTAATAGCGAAATACGTTTCAGAATCCTATTTCTCTTTTCATTACGGTGATATTAGCCCACCACCAGTCATGAATCGATTGAATTGGAACCTTGCTTCGCAGACATTCTCTTTAAATTTTCCTCCAACGCATTTTATTAATCCCTTACCTTCACCTCTTAGTGAATTAAGATTTTGTTTAACAATGTGGGATGACTGTGGAAATCTTATTGGCAGAAGTGCTTCGACAGATGGCAAGACGTGCTTGTCAACTGGTGAACCGTTTTGCTGGAAATATCATATAGAAGATACAACATGCAACTGCGGCAATTGGAATCCAGTAAATGTAAATTGGGTATCAGGGTCGGCAATTGTTCCTCGTGGGGGGACAATAAATACTGGTGCGCTTACACTTGGTACAAATATTACTATTAATACAAGTTTTAATTGTAATCCAGCAACATGTTTACCAACATATAATTGGCGTATTACTGGTCCCGCTGCTTTTCTTTCAGCGGGGACAGCAATTCCATTTACATTTACGCCCACCACTGCAGGAACTTATTTTGTAACTATCATACCTCAATGTGGTACATCACCATGTGATACTTTTTGGTTTCGGATAAACATCGATTCTTTAATAACACAGGATAATTGCACATGCCGTGGTAGTAGTTGGGGGGCTATAACAATGAATTGGTTATCCAGTTCGATAGTAGTTGTACCAGGAACTACATTTAATCCAGGTACCATTCCAAGCGGAACAACCTTTACAGTTATTCCAAGCTTTAATTGTACTCCTCCATCTTGTCCCGTATCATTTACTTGGAGAATGAATTTAGATGGTGTAGCATGGATTCCAACATCAAGTTTACCGATAGTTTTTACACCTCCACGGCCGGGAGTATACACGGTAATAATTACTCCATCCTGTGGATTAATAGAATGTAATGCAACATGGTTTAAAATTGAAATTCCCAATATTGATGAAACCTGTAGTTGTATTAACTGGGATCCCATAAATGTGAGTTGGTTATCAACGACAACTACAGTTACAAACGGTGGAATAATTAATATCGGGGCACTACCTTCAGGTACACCAATAACCATAAATACTAATTATAATTGTTCACCACCAAGTTGTTTATCAGTTTATTCTTGGAGAATTTTTGGTGGCGGGAGTACATGGACCGGTACAACATTACCGATTAGCTTCACTCCGCTAGTATCGGGTGAATACTCAGTCTACTTAACCTCTAGCTGTGGAGGAACACCATGTGATACTATCAAATTCAAAATTAGAATCGGAGAACTTACAGAAGACTGTGGATGTGTCGGCGGTGATAATTTTATAATCTCATACGATTATGGCAGTGTTATGACATATCCATGCGGCAGTACTCTAACTGCAACTCATGTGGGTTCTTCCATTGCAATCAATAGAATCATTGCTTGTGAACCCACTCTTCTATGTCCGCCAAATCAGAACCTAACAATTTACAAAGATGGAAGTCCGATTGGTTTCTTCCCAGGAATAACATTACCTTATAATTACACATTTACATCAATAGGGAATTATACTTTTGTAATTAGTGGAAATTGCGGAACGGCTAGATGTGACACTTGTCATTTTTCGATCAACGTTGA
The DNA here is from genome assembly GCA_016873845.1 of Ignavibacteria bacterium. Taxonomy (NCBI): domain Bacteria; kingdom Pseudomonadati; phylum Ignavibacteriota; class Ignavibacteria; species Ignavibacteria bacterium. The sequence continues at coordinate 3,926 of VGVX01000060.1, read as the reverse complement.
AGAAATGATTTCTGATACCTGCATTTGTAGAGATTGGCGATTTGTAAGGGTAAGATATGGTTCAACTGTTTCTAATGTAAATTGTCTGCCTGGTGGAGGAGTAAGCTCAATTGATATAGGGTCTATTCCGGTTGGAACACCTATAAATATAACATTCAATGTGAATTGCTTTCCTTCGCACTGCACAACAACGTACAATTATGTCATTACTGGACCAGGAGGTACAAGTGGAACATTTACAGGTATAGTAGGAAATATTTCTTTCATTCCAACTGCATCAACGACATATGATGTTATATTGAATGCAACGTGTGCGGGTCATGTATGTAATCCTTGCAGATTTAAAATATACGTTAACTTGATTGGAAGCTTATGTGATTACGGGACAATTGAAATTAAATACTCAGATAAAATAATTACATTTTTTATGCGTGATAAGGCGATTGATGACGCTCCTAGGAGGCTCCATGTCTTTGATGTAAAAGCTATAGATAAAAACAATCCTATTACTATTTCTTTTATTTATGCAAGAGCTATGACGGATTGTTGTGTGATAGAACGCCCTAGTTACTTAATCTCTGGTCCTAGAGGATTTACCCCAATATCGGGAGTTATTAATGAAAAAATTTATAATCAGAGGACGGTACTGACTTCTTTTTCACCTTTGAATCAAAAAGGGGAACCCCTGTCAGGACCATACGATGTAAGTATTAATTGGAAAATTAACGGAATAATATGCCCCAGCTTTAGATTCAAAATAAATGTCCTAAAATAATTTAAGATACTCGACTGTTAACGGAACTGAGTTGGTCTTGAATCAACTCAGTTCAATTTTTAATAATTTTTAAGATTGAATTTCATTAGCTTTTTGGAGGTTTTATGAAATGGTTAAGGGTTTTCTCACTTCATCTTGTATTATTCCTTTACTTTTTTATTGTAGACCTTTGTGCTCAAGTTCTTGTAACTATCAAACCACCTCCGCCAAATCAAATAAGAGTAGAGCATTTGTGGGATATTTCAATTTTTAACTCGACAAGTAAAGAATATGAAGTGTTCTTAATAGGAGAAGTGACGGAACAAAATAATGGGATCATTTTTAATGCAAGATCAAATCAATTTTTATTAAAGGCTGGTTATAATAAAATTGCACCGTCAATGTTAAAACCAATTAATATAAATTATTCAGAAAAGAGGTATGAAGATATTATTATTAAAACCGGGAGTTTACCCGAAGGAGAATTTAACTATTGCATTAGAGTTATTGAGTCTTCTACCGAACAGGAAATTGGATTTAATTGTTTGCCGGTTATACATTCGGTGAGAAACCAGTTTATTCCAATTTTAATTTCTCCTTCAAATGGCGAGATTGTTGATGATGAATATCCTATGTTTGTTGTAATACTTCAAAATGACCACCCAACTGATTTTGGACCTACTCGTACTCCATCATATGCCGAAAAGAAGATTGTTGAAATTGTTGGAAATCAATCGCCGCTGGATGCAATTAATTCCAATCCAGCATGGTTTGAAATTACAACAAACCAACGATTTTTTAGATATCCAATGTGGGCAAGGAAATTTGAAAACGGCAAAAGGTACGCCTGGCAGGTAAAAATTCTTGATGAGAATAACAATGTCTTGGGTAAAAGTGAAGTAAATTCTTTTGAATATTTGAGAAGACAACTAACTGAAGATGAAGGATTTAGCCCGACTTTTAAAGGTGAAGCTAAACTTAATTCATTTTTCGGTAGAAATCAGAGCTTAACTGAAATTCCACTCAATTCCTCAATCCCTTCGCTGAAACGAGATATCAATTGTTCATTAAATATTCAAGAGGATGAAATTTCACCATTTAAATTGTCTGGCAACACCAATTTTTATACACAATACTCAGACCGGCAGGCAATTAATTCTGAAATACCAAAAAATCTTTGGAGATGGGATTTAAATACAACTCTTTCAATTTTCGAAATTCCCATTGGTTTTAGTGTTTTTGTTTCTTCCGAGCAAAAAGATATTCGTCAAAATATAAATGCTTTTAAATTCCAGTTTAGTCCCCAACAGATTATTATGAATAAAACCTCAGAATTAAGAGATAATTTTGTTTCTAATTTTCTGTCTCTATTTTCAAATATAAGCGTCGGCACATGTTATCCCAATTATTCCCCATTGACTATTTCTGGAATTCCAGTAAGTGGAATTGATATTGAATTTACTCCCGGAATATTTTATTTGTCTTTTACTTACGGTCGATCGCAAAAAGAAATTCAAGGAGATTCAATTACCAATCCAACTTATTTAAGGAAAATGTTAAGTGGCAAAATAGGATTAGGTCAAAAACCATCATCACATCTTCACCTTACCTTCATGCATTCTTGGGACGATGAGAAGTCTGTAATTATCGATACGTTTATTGTTTCGCCTCAGGAGAATTATTTAGTTGGTGCAGAAGCTCAAATTTCTTTTTTAGATAAATTATTTAATATAAAAGCTGAGTTAGTTGGTTCATTAATTACACGCGATATCAGAAGTACCAAGCTGACAAATACAAAAATTCCGGATTGGATTACAAAAACTATCAGACCAAATATAAGCACTTCTTTCGATTATGCTTATAACATTGCGACAAGTTTGAATTTACCAACCGCAACTAAATTATCAGGTTATTATAAATTAATCGGCCCTGGCTTTAGTACTCACGGAATTCCGTATTTACGAAATGACATTAAAGCACATGAAATCCGTGCAGAACAAAAATTATTTGAAAATCAAGTAACGGTTGGAAGTTATTATAAAAATGATCGAGATAATTTGATACCGTGGAAAAGGGCAACAACCACTAATTCATCCGCAGGATTTAATTTAGGTTTGAGGTTTAAAAGTATACCGTATATAAATTTAAATTACTCCCCTTACTATCAAGAAAATAATCTTGATTCAATGAAAATCGATAACAAATTAAAAATGCTTTCAATTGTTAGTGGTTACATTTACAAAATCAGCTCATTAAATCTTGCATCGAATATTTTCTTTTCTTATAAAGATAACAATTCACGTAACAGAATGAGTAATTATATAGCAAAAAATTATTCATTTAACCAAACAATCAGTTTCGAGTATCCTTTGGTATTATCAACGACAATTAGTTATTTGCAGTCCTCACATCTTACGGCTTCTAAAAATATTTTATCTTTTGAATTAAACGGAAGTTATACTGCCTTTGAAGATTGGCACAATACAATTGGAATAAATTTAGCAACCGAAAGAAATATGGAACAAAAATATGGATTTTATTTTACAACATCTTTTCCAATTTGGAATATTGCACTTTTCGAATTAACAGGTGAAAAAAATTTCTACAAAGACTTCATTATGAACAACAATAATTTTGATGAATTAATTATTAGAGGAAAAATATCGAAAAGCTGGTAGCTGGTGATTTGGGGAATGATTTTTCAAATTAAATCTAATTGCTCAAAAATATTTTGATTTATTTGTGAGAAACTGAAAGTTAAATTCCCCTAATCGATAAGCTATTTCTTGTTATTAAAAGCCAGCTTGGTTAGTTCATAATAAACGAATAAATGCGACGGGGCTTCTGTATCAGTAAGTTTCAATTCCTTTATTTCTTTGCCGCGAATTGTTTTTGCATAATTTCTTTTAACATCGACCAAGATTGAAAATTGTTTTGCTTGAATTTCTATAAAAATCATTTTCAAAGAATCGCCATGGTTCTCGAATTTTAAAACTGTTGCTGCATCATCTCCAAGTATTTGAGATTGAGCTTTTAATTCAGCGACATTTTTAAGAACTAAATAATTTCCGGTAAGCGGTTCGGGATCATTTCTGACTCCGAATTCGAAAGTGCCAGATTCGCCCCCTTTAAATTTGCTTTTTGTATTTGTATTTGTTTTAAAAATAACATA
>VGVX01000059.1 GCA_016873845.1 Ignavibacteria bacterium | reverse complement strand
AAGAACAAACGAAGTTTTGCTACTTCAACTGCTTCGTTCATTATATCGACACCGTAAAGGTTGTTAAGAATTATTGACTTGTAAATAAAATATTTTTCATTTGGATGATGTTCAATTTCCTTCAGAACACTTCTAAACTGCGAAAACTTTCTTCCTTCCTTCAGGTCATCTTCTTCAACAAATTCACGCATTCTTTTTAAGCAGGCTTCAAACAAAGGCTCAAGTATATTTAACGCTGCAAAAAGAAAAGCACCTGAACCACAAGTGGGGTCAAGAATAGAAATTTTAGATATCGCCTTGAAGAATGCATTAATGAAATCACTTCCTTCGTATTGCTCAACGGCATCTTGTGCAAATTGCCTAATATCAAGATTATAAGTAATGAAGTCGTTTATTTCCTTTATTTCGCTGTTTTCAATTTTATTTTTAATGTCAAAGTAACGATTGCGCCTCTCTACAACTTCACGCCAAATTTCAGTTGGCAAAGCGTATTCTGCCGGAGCGGATTTGTTCCATTCTTTACGCAATTCAAGAAGTTGAGGCGGATTTTTAACAACGTCTTTTACAATACGGTTTTGGATTTCGGGATTGATTCCGAGTTGGATTTCAGGAGGAAGTGGGCGAATGCGTTTTTGAGATTCTTCTCCCGATACTTCGACTTTGCTCAGTATTTCGGGATCAGAATAACAGTACACACCATGCTTGACTGCATCGTAAATGTAGCGGTCGGGATTTTCACGAAGCATTTTCCAGAGAGAGCTATCTTCTCTGAAAGCATTGGCGCATTCTTTTTTAACTTCATTGAAAAGAAAGGGAATGATTGTGTTTTTACTTATATATTCTGTGATATCTTCCTTTGTATAATAAGCTCCCATTGCAGCTCTATCGTTAACATATTTTTCAAAGATATAACCGATAACATCCGGATTTATGTCACGACCAGTTGCAGTGATTTTTGTGTCAAGTACCCAATTATATTGATCGAAGAAGTCAAAGATATTTTCAAACGCCTTATCAGCAATTGTTATATCGTATTCCCGTTCTAACTTATGAACTTCGAAAAGTCCCCCGTTAAGATATGGTATTTTTCCGAGTTCACTCTCAAGTTTTCTTGTTCTTTCCGGTGAACCAAGCCCTTTATGAAATAGAACAAGTAAAAAATCTTTGTAGAAGGAATAGAATTTATCTTTTCCTTTTTTTGATTGGACGAGATTTAATTTGTTACGGAGATAATTTCTGTCTTTGTCGAGAAATCCTTTTTTCTGAATAAAGTAAATGAACATTAATCTATCGAGCATAAGTGAAGCATACCACTCCAAATCGACTTTTTCGGATATACCTTTAATGAAAGAAATAAATTTAGAGTAGTTAGTTTTAAATTCAGTATAAAACCTTCGAGTTACTCTCTCTGCATTTATATTGAATTGTTCATAAACATTGGAGCGAATATCGACTAGTCTTATCTTATCTTCTTCTTCTAATGAAACAAATAATGCACTTAGCTTTTGATATAATAATTCAGGAGTCTGGTGGGTAAAATATTGAACTTCACGGTTTGTTATTGGTTTATTCGGTTCTCTAATTACGAGCTGCCAGATTTGATGAGTCTTATCGTCTGAATAAATTATAAGATGTTCAAAGTACAGCTTGGTTATTCTTGAATCAATCTTTCTTCGAGTTTTACTTTCGGGTATTCGTCCAAGTTTGTTTGACGAGCATGTAAAAATTACAAATCCACGTTTTTCAGCAATAGCATCGAGAGAAAAATTCTCTTCATCTAAACTCAAAGAAATTTTTTTCTCGACATGGTCCCAACCAAGTTCATTGAATAGTTCTGCAAATCGAAAAGTTTTTAAAAGTTCTGAAAAACGATACTTACTTATCATAATTTTTTAATCCCAATGAGCAAATTATTTGAGGTTCACGATATTTAATCTCTTCCTCATTTATTATGCAAAGTTTATCTTCTTCCCGCAACGAGGCAACTAAGTTCGCTAAATCTTGATCATCAATCCCAGCTTTCAATTGACGATTAAGAATTTCCTTTGCAAATTCCTTCAACGGATAATGATAGATATCTTCGATAGCTTTTTTTATTTCGTCATTCACAAATAAAGTATCTTTATTTTCTTCATAAAAACTACTCAGCCTGTGATAAACTCGATATCTTGCAGAAGATTTTTTCCCAAGTTGGCCTCCGAAAGCTTTCTCATTCTGCTTAATATAGGCAACTGATTTCTCAACAAGTTTGTGGTGATTTTCTAATTTAGTTAAAGGTTTAGTATTTGGATTACACTCGGCAAGTTTTAAAATCTTAAGCTGCGATTGTGTTACGATATTCCCACTTTTATCAATGTAAATTAAAATGTCATTATCATCGTAAGTTCTAGTATATACAATAACACCTTCGGGCAGCTTTGTTTCATTCGCTTTTGTTGAATAAATTACATTAGATAGTTCGGGAATAATTTTTTGTAATGCTTGATCCATATCGCATGCGTTTTTCCAAATCTGATATGCATAAGAGGAAAGGTCTATTTCGCCATCCTCATCTTCGTCTAAAATTCCAGCTTTCTCATTGTATAAATCGGCGATATTAATTGGATCACCTTCAAAGAAAATTTCGTCTGAGCCAACAACTTCTGCATTTTCATTAATTCTTTGTCTTAAACGCGATCGAAGCCTAATAATTTGTTCAAGTCCATCTTCAGGTAGAAACGAATAACAAAGAATTTCATCTGCTTGTTGACCTATTCTATCAACCCTACCAGTTCTCTGGATTAATCGGATTATTGCCCAAGGTAAGTCATAATTAACAACAATGTGGCAGTCTTGTAGATTTTGACCTTCGCTTAGAACATCTGTAGAGACAAGAACTCTAATTTCTTTTTCGGAATTAATATAATTTTTTTGCTCGTTGCTTCTTGGGCTAAACCGATATGCCATTTCTGTTGGATCATCTGAATCACCGGTAACGCATTCAATATTTGCTACTTCCAATTTCTTTAATTCATCAAAAATATAATGAGCGGTATCAGAATATTGAGTGAAGATAATTATTTTGTCATTCGGATATTGAAGGTTGCATAAATCAGATAAAGCTAAGAGTTGTTTGTCTTTTTGCGGTTCCCAAACATTTCCCTTCTCAATGATTTTCAAAAGTTTAATACTATCGGATTTTAATTCTTCGATCAGATTTTTAACGAACAATTCAGGACGAATCCAATCAAACTTATTTTGATAAAATTCTTTAAATGACCTATACATCTCACTCGCCAGAGTAAAGTAATATTTTTGATCAAACGAGAACTCGTATTTTTTTTCACCTTCATCTTGAGTTTCTAAATCTTTTTCGTCTAAAAAATCATCTAGAAAAAATAGTTCTTGAGTTCCAATAGGTATAGGCAGGTTTTTCTCTATTGCATAAATAAAAATGTAATTACGAAGAATATGCCTACTTATAGATAAGAGAAAAGAATAACCGCTACTTTCAAGACGTTTAAATAAGTTTGTTCTTGCAAAACCAATCAACCGTTTTCCCGCGCGAGATAAATTTGAGATCACTGTTTCTTCGTCTACAGTTGGTTTTATAGGTAATTTTTCGTTTATATAATTACCTAACCCATACCTTGGTAAAGTTAATTCGCTGATTATTTTTACAACTTCGTCTGAGTAAAATTTTGCATACTGGTCGTTAACATCTTGGATATCGAATCTATATTCTATTTTCAGCGGTCTTCGATCAGGAAAATATGAACGACGCCCATCCGAGAAGAGTAAATATTTTCTATTGTTCGATTCATCAATTAAAGAATAATTCAATTTGATAAAACTTCGTGTTCGTCTTACCAAATAAAGCCTCATTAATTCACGCCAATCATCGGCATAATCACTTTTCTCGAACGCTAATAAAGAGCGTGATGAGTATTGATATTTCGCGACAAATTCTTCGATTCCATTTATACTTTCGATATATCTTTCTGGACTTATTCCTAAATCTTTCTCTTCATCAATAAAGAGTCGCAATTGGTTAGACAAATCTTGATAGGTTTTGTTGTAAGGAGTTGCGGTTAGTAAAATCACTTTGCTTGCATTCAACTTTATGTATTCTTGAATGGCATGGTATCGTTTCCCTTCTCGATTTCGGAGATTATGGCTCTCATCGATTATCACTATTCTATACCTTCTTAAATCAGGCAATTCATTTTGTACAACTGATAAAGAAAGAATATGAGCCCTTAATTGATATTTATATTTATATTCCTCCCACATTCTAACTAAATTCTTAGGGCAAATAATTAATGTTTCTAAGTAAAAGTCATCTTCAAAAATTCGAGCCAAAGCACAAGCGATGATTGTTTTACCAAGACCAACAACATCTCCGATTAAAACGCCCTCTCTTTTGTTTAAGTGATGCGCAGCAATTAAAACTGCCTTCTGTTGGAATTCCAGGAGCTGATCTTTGAATATTTTTGGAATCTTGAACGAGCTAATTCCAGCACGAGCCTCTTGCGATAGATGATATGCTATTTTAAGATAAATATAGTAAGGAGAATAAGGTATATCTGCAGCCCAACTTGTTTGGATAGTTTGAATTAGATCATTGGAAATATCAATGCACCACCTATCATTCCAACGCTCATTGAACCATTTTGAAAGTTTTAATGCTGAATCTTGTTCCAAAACATCAACATTAAGCTCTCCTTGTTTTAGCAACCCCGCAAAAGTCAAATTACTGCTTCCAACAAAACCAATAATAGGACTTAACTTATCGTCTCGAAAACATAAATAAAGTTTTGCATGTAACGGATGTTTTAAAAATAGTTTTACACATACCTTACCTTCCAGAACTTGCTTTGAAAGCTTTCTTAAACCAACTTCATCTATCTCCGTGGGTATACCTTTAGTTAATTGTTCTTTAAAATGTTGTGCAAGTTCTTTTTTAATTTGATTAGCCTTTTTGTTATCGATGGTCTCATCATTTAGTTGAGATAGATAACTGTATAACATTTCATGTGGTGGAATATGCATACCGATTAACAGACGACACTGGTTATTTTCTCCACCACTCATTTTGTCAATATAATCTGCAACTTGTTTCCATCCGCGTAGATTAAAATAGCCAACACAAAAATCAGATCGATTTGATACTTCAAGAGTATTAATCAATCCTTCAGCGAATTGGTTTTCTATGTTATCGTAGATTGTCGGCATTTGAATTCTATTTTTGCCGCAAATTTAACATTATCAAATTTAAGTTACTCTAATAAAGTATACAATTTTAAACGGAATTCATTTTATATACATAAGAGTTAATGCCTCGCCCAATTCTCAATAATCTTTTCTCCAAATGAAGTCATAATTGATTCGGGATGAAATTGAATCCCTTTCACATCGTATTCTCTATGTGAAATTGACATTATGATCCCGTCCTGAGATTTAGCAGAGACTTGAAGACAATCTGGAATTTCATTCTCATCAACTATCCATGAATGATATAAGCCGGCATCAAATTCTTTTGGTAAATCTTTGAAGAGATAATCGTTTTCATCAAGTACACAGACTTTCTTTGTAGTCCCATGTAAAACAGTATCGAGATTCCTTAACTTTCCACCGAAGGATTCGGCAACAGCTTGATGCCCGAGGCAGACTCCAAGAATTGGTTTTGAATTCTTGTATCTGTTAATAATGTCATGCATTATTGGGAAGTCTTTAGGCAAGCCTGGTCCTGGCGAAAAGATTATTTTGTCAAAAGCTTCAACTTGCTCTGTTAATATTGAATCGTTTTTAATAACTTCGAATGAACAAAGTCCGGTCTTATGAACCAATTGAGCAAGATTGTAAGTAAACGAATCGTAATTATCGAGGATTAAAATCTTCATGAAACAAAAAATAATTCTGCTGCAAGATAAAAAGATTGCATCAGCAAACAAATGACTAAGGCAGAGAAAACAATTCTTGAAATGAATCGATTGGGAAACGAGAGAATCCCTTTCATCTTCATAATTGATTTTGAAATGGAAACTCCGATATTGCTTCCGCTTGAATCAGTACGCGTGGAAAATATTCTATTCAACGTAAATGGTTTCTCGAATTACACAACCCCGATAATTTCACCGCGAAAGATATTCTTCAAAAAGAACCCCGTTTCGATCAATGAATACACTAATGTGTTTAACAAAGTGATTCAAAATATTAATCATGGCAATTCATATTTAGTGAATTTGACTTTTCCAACTGAAGTTGAGACTAATCTTTCTTTGAAAGAAATATTTTACCTCAGCGTTGCTCCATATAAACTCTTATTAGAAGATAAGTTCGTTGTATTCTCTCCAGAAAGTTTTGTACGCATATTTAACGGAAAAATCTTTTCCTTTCCGATGAAAGGAACTATCGACGCAAATATTCCCCTGGCAAATGAATTAATTCTCAATGATGAAAAAGAAAAAGCTGAGCACACGACCATTGTCGACTTGATTCGAAACGATTTAAGTATGGTATCGCAGAATGTGAAAGTTGAGAGGTTCAGATACATTGAGCTGATTAGAACCATCGAGAAAGACCTTTATCAAGTAAGTTCGGAAATTAGCGGTGAGCTGCCCAACGATTATCATTCAAATCTCGGTTCGCTAATCTTTGAACTTTTACCTGCTGGTTCAATCAGCGGTGCCCCGAAGAAAAAAACAGTCGAGATCATCAAGGAAACTGAAAATTACAAAAGAGGATTTTATACCGGTGTATTTGGATATTTTGACGGAAATAATCTCGACAGTGCCGTAATGATTCGCTTCATTGAAAGTATCGGGGATAAACTGTTCTACAAAAGCGGCGGGGGCATCACTGCCCGAAGCAAGCTCGAACTCGAATATCAAGAAATGATAGATAAAGTCTATGTCCCAATTGTTCGAAACGATTAAGATATTTAACGGAAAAATCTTTAATCTTCAGTATCACAACCGAAGGATGAATAATTCCCGAAAAATCCTTTTAGGTTTAGAAAATGAAATTGATTTGTCTGAATTTATTCGGATTCCAGAAAAATTCAGAAGCAGTCTTGTTAAATGCAAGGTAGTTTATTCCGATGAAATTCAATCAATTGACCTTTCTGAATATCGAATCAGAAAAATCGATTCGCTTAAAATCGTCGAGTGTAATGATATAGTTTATGATCATAAATTCTTAAACCGAGAAAAGCTTGATGAGCTTAAAGTAAAAAATGTTCAATCTCCCTCGCAAGATATTTTAATAGTCAAAAATGGAATGATTACAGACACAAGTTACAGCAATGTAGTTCTATTTAATGGTACTAATTGGTTTACTCCCTCGACTTCACTTTTAAAAGGAACAAAAAGAGCTTCATTGTTAGATGAAAATCAAATTCACGAGACGGAAATTAAATTGAAAGATTTGAAGAACTACCAGAAGATTAAATTGATAAATGCGATAATTGATTTAGATGAGAGTCCTGAAATCTATCTCGAATCTGTAATTTAATTGTTCAAGACAATTCTATCAGGGCACTTTCAAATTTATTTGAGACTCATCATTTTTTTTCTTCAATAAGATAAACTGTTTCAAGTTAATGGAAATAATCTCAGGAAGAAAGCGTCGAATGGGGGTTGATAATGTCGGGCAAGATAATCTTGGCTTGCCCGACATCCACATATACTAAAAAAATAAAAAGACTGCCGTAAGGAACCTAGTATTAGAAACCAATTGCGTATTGAAAACTTTACCTTTTTGTTTTTCATCTGGAGTGCCATACGATGCGGCGGTGTGCTCCAATTCTGCTGCGAGTCTTAATTTTCCCGCATTGTATTGAATCCGCGGTGAAATTCTATAAGTAAAATCAATGTCCGATCCGCGGCTGTAAAATGTTTTACTTACAAGTATTTCTTTAGCACCTAAATTTTTTGAGTATCCCAAAAAGAGTCCAAACTCAATATCTTTTCCATAAGCAGCATCGAGCCAGCCTGTTAAAGAAGATACAGGTGAATAAACCGCTTTATCAGTTGCAGCATCTATGGATGATATTCCGTATCCTCCAAGCATCATTAAATCAGCGAGATTTTCGCCATAAACCGCTTGAGACTTAAAGGTAAAATCATCAATCTTAAACTTTCCGAAGCAATGGAGGGCAATACTTTTAATTGATTCATCTGTTTCAAATTTTCTATCAGTTTCAAGTCTCGGTCGTAGAATTTTATAATCTACTCCAACTCCAAAAACAAAACCTTTACTCTTAAGCATTGCTTGCGCATGAAAGTTTGGAATCACACTGTTTCTTAAATAGATTGAACTCTGTGCGGGCTTCCCGGCATTATCACCGAAACTTTGGAAATCTCTTTGTGATGCCGCTGCGGCCATCAGACTGAATTCTCCGATTGACTTGGTAAATCGAATTTGCGGATTCCTTGAAAACGGTTGGAAAGGAGCGCCTGTATTGAACGAAACAACACCAGGAAAAACATCTGTTACAAACATTGGATGCCAGGTCTGTCCGACCAGTAGAGAGGCAGACTCCCAATCAAGTTTCACGAAAGCGTGCCGTAATCTTAATCCATTAACATCGCCATCTGATGTTCCAAAAAATTCCGCTTCTATAAAACCGGATGTTTTTGCTTCAAATGTTTTCGGTGCAGATAATTTAGCGCCGACTCTAGTTTGGATAGATAAAATATTAAATGATGGATGTGCATTTAGATCATTTCCAAGTACATCATATCTATAATTCGCCGGGTGCAGCAAGAAATGCCCTTCGCGCAAATTCACTGTTTGTCTTGTGTCATAAATTACATCTGTCTTCACAAAACCAGTGAAGTCAATTCCGAATTGATTCACATTCTGCGCAAAAACAGTACTGGTTAATAATAAAGTAATTTTTATTAAAAAAATTGATTTTTTCATTTTATCCTCTCTTCATTGATGTGGAACCGAAATTATTCCGCACCAATTCCTAAAAATGTCCGTAATTTTTCGTCTTCAAAACTTTCTTCTGCTTGCGACTCTTTACTTAATAAGGAAACAACTATTGCCACTAGAAATGAAAGAGGCATTGAAATCAGAGCAGGATTCTTCAACGGAAAGATTGCTGATTCGAATTCGAAAATATCTACCCAAACTGTTGGGCTGAAAATAATTAAAATAGTTGCAACTAATGCGCCGGTTAAAATTCCTGCAACAGCTCCATTTGTTTTGAACTTTTTCCATAAAATTGAAAGTACGAGTGATGGAAAGTTAGCACTTGCTGCAATAGCAAATGCAAGTCCGACAGTAAAAGCAACATTTTGTCCCTTAAAAATCAATCCCAGTGAAATGGCAAGAATACCTAAAATCAAGGTTGAGATTCGGGCAACTTTAACTTGAGCAGATTCTGTTGATTTCCCTTTTTTTAATACATTAACATAAAGATCATGAGACAATGTTGAAGCGCCTGCGAGTGTTAAACCGGCGACTACAGCAAGAATAGTAGCAAACGCAACTGCTGCAATGAAACCATAAAACCAAACTCCTCCAACAGCTTCTGATAAAAGCAATGCGGCCATATTTCCGCCCTTGTCAAATTTGGATACGATATCTGTCCCAACTAAAACCATTGCACCAAATCCAATAACAAAAGTTAAAATGTAAAAATATCCAATGAAACCAGTTGCAACGAAAACAGATTTTCTTGCCTGCTGCGCATCCGGTACTGTGAAAAATCGCATTAATATGTGCGGAAGCCCTGCGGTTCCGAGAATTAATGCAATGCCGAGTGAAAGTGCGTCCCACGGATTTGTAACAAATCCACCAGGTGCTAGCACAGCATCAGAGTATTTTTCAGCGGCTGTGTTGAATAACGTAATTGGATTGAAATTGAAGAATCCAAGTGTAATCACTACCAATATTGTTGCACCGCCAAGGAGTAGACACGCTTTAATAATTTGGACCCAGGTAGTTGCGAGCATCCCTCCAAATAAAACGTAGGCAACCATAATAAACCCAACTATAATTACAGCTACTTCATAAGGCATTCCAAAAAGAATTTGGATTAATGCGCCCGCACCAACCATCTGTGCGATCAAATAAAAAATAATTGTCATTAACGAACCAACAGAAGAGGCAACTCTCACAGGTGTTTGTTTCAGCCTGAATGCGACGACATCGGAAAATGTAAACTTACCAAGATTTCGCAGCGGCTCGGCTATTAAAAACATAACAAGAGGCCAGCCGACTAAAAATCCAATTGAATAGATTAACCCATCATAACCTTTCAGGGCGACCATTCCGGCAATTCCCAGAAATGAAGCAGCGCTCATATAATCTCCTGCCAATGCTAATCCATTTTTAAATCCCGAAATGCTTCTATCTGCTGCATAGAATTCACTTGTCGTTTTTGTTTTTTTTGCAGCCCAATATGTTATGTATAAGGTGACCCCAACAAATGCAAAAAAGATTAATATAGATGCAATGTTTGGTTCACCCAATGAAGTTTGAAAATTTTCCACAACTCTACTCCTTCTTAATAATTTAGATAGTAAATATTTTTGTTCTTAAGAAAATGTTTTAATGATCTTGTCCGGCTCGTTCGGATGAATTGTCACTCATCCAGTAATTGTTTCCTCATTTCTCGGACGGTTTTATCGTAGCTGGAATTTGCCCAGCGAACATATATCCCTGTAAGCAGCCACGCAAAGATTATTATTCCAATACCAATTGGGATCCCAATTGTGATATGTTCACCGATTTTAGTTGCAAGAAACTCTTTATTAAATGCTATTAAAAGTATAAATCCGACATACACTACCAGCATGATTGTCGTAAGTGATATTGATACAGACCATCTCTTATTAACGAGTTCTTTGAATCTATCAGACTGCAGTATTACAGCTAAATCTGTTTTTTGAATGCTCATTAATTACCTCTCTATAAATTTTGTGTGGATATTTCGAATGGTTAATAAATCAGTTCAAATGTTTTCAAGACAGAAAAATTCAATACAAAAATAATCCTAATAGGATAAATAAAAAACTAATTTTATTGGAGTTGAACATCGATACCATGTTTTTATGACTTTTAATAAATAAAAGCAGTTAGGATAATAAGAATTACATCAAAAGGTTAATGTGCCAATGAAATCCATTTTAAGCTTGGCTTGAAAGTCGGAAATTACATTGAATACTTTTTTAATTTTATCTAACTCCCAATCTTCTAATTCACTAAGGTAAATCTCGTTATTTGGCTCCTTATTTTCTGCGATAAGTCTCAATTGATGCTTAAATCTTAACATCATGAGAAAATTATAAACATCCTTTATCTCTTGATAACCTCCCTCGCTGAAGATTCTTTTTGTGAATAACGTACGTATCCTGTCGAATGTATTAGTAAAATAAATTTTATTTTTCAGAGCATAGGTCCTAACCAAATCAATTATTGGGAGAAGAGTCATTTTAACATTGATATATTCTTTTCCCGAACTGGAAAGGGACGAGCTTGTTTTTGAAAATGACGGCGAAACTTTCAAACAATTTTCTGATAAATAAACAAAAAATGAATTATAACCCGTAGTTATTTTTCGTACATGTTCTGTTAAATTCAAAGTAAAATCATGATTGCCGAAAACATTTTTAAAATCAAAGAAGATGCTTATCTCCAATAAGTCTTGTGGGTTTGCTGTTGTCACCCATTCTGTAAAATACTTTTTCCAAACAGAAATCGGTTGACACCATTTCGGATTGCTCGCCATCACTTTTCCATGACAGTAATTATAACCAATTTCATTTAACAAGAAAGTAATTCGATCGCCGAAATTCAGAAAATATTTTTCTGCCTCCGCTTTCTCTTCTGCTGGAACATCTTCATAAATAATAGCATTGTCTTGATCAGTTGCTAACGTTTGTTCCTCCCTGCCTTCGCTGCCTAAAACTATAAGCGTAAACTTAACCGGCGGCTCGCCTAATTCCTTAAATACTATTGAAGCTAATTTTTTATGAATCGAATCTGAGAATAAAGAAGAAATGTTTGTCAGTTTTTTAGAATCGTCACTCGTTTTTGAAACGAGACTAATTAAATGATTAACCTGTGCTCGGAATTGAATTAATTCTTCAACAGATCTTGCAGCGTCAACTTTTTTTATAATGTTAGAAAGATTGAGAGAAAAAGCTTTCACGAGATCTTTCGGACTAAAAACACAATTTATGTTGCCGCCTTTATCTTTCAATAGAATTTGAAAAATGTTTTTACTGGAAAGAATGTTGATCGCTTCGGAAATTCCGGTTTCTTCTGACATTACGTCCAGTTTATCACTCATTATTTCACTCAGAGATAATTTTGTGTTGACCTCCTCCCGATACAAATTATGGATTAAGTCCGACATTGAAACAAAACCGATAATCTCTTTCGCGTCTGATTCTATCGCTATGATCTCTTGATTCTGCTTGATTAACCGGCTGAGGACAGAATCAACAGACTGATTTATTGAGCAGGTCATAATCTTCTCAGCAAACTCTTTTACCGGCAGTTCGAGAATCGGCGAAAGCTTTTCATACCGTTCAAGCTTAGATTTCACTTCTTCCAATTTTCTTTGGGTGCATGAAATATCTTCAATAATTCCTTCACATATTAAATCTTTTTCATTTGGAGAATCGGTTATAAACATGGATAGATTAATTATGGAATCTGATTTGTCGAACTTGATTATTTCAACTTTTTTGTTGATGATTTGTTTATTTCGCCGCAGTTCTTTGAATATTTTTTCGACTTCTATTTTGTTAGAGATGAAGTCGAAAATCGAAACTGTATTTTCTAGTTTTGATTTTTCTATTCCAAAAATCATCTTTCCCAATTCATTTAGTGAAATTATTTTTCCTCCATCCGATAAATCGATCTTAATTTTTCCCAAATTAAGCTTACCGAAGTAATTATTTATTTCTTCTTTCCGCTTAAGCTCTTCTGCTTTCTGCACTTCTGTTCCAATATCTTTAACCACAATAATAATTCCTCGCTTTTCAAAAAATAATATTGGAGAGATTGTAAGAAAAACTAGTGCTTGAGAGTTATCCTTTCTCAGCAGAAAAGTTTCAAATTGCCTTATACTTTGCCTTTCCTCATAACTGCCGGAAATAGAATCTACTAATAATTTTTTCTGAATCTCATTCAGACAAAAAATCTTCTCAAGTTTTACATCTGTAAATTCTTCATCCGAATAGCCTGTCAATGATTGCAATACATTATTCGAATAAACAATTTCATCTCCAAGAATCATTAAAACGCCTTCGGTCGAGGCTTCGACTAATGTTTTATATTTTTCCCGCGAGGTTTTTAATTCATTTTCAGCTGTTCGTCTTTTCTTTTCAAAATAGTAGCTCTGCCTTGCAAGGAAAGCTAGAAACAATGAGATAAGAAGAGTTATTCCTAAAGATATTTTTATCAAGCGGCTTTTGATCTCAGAGATTTCTTCTTCTACATCATCAATATAAATTCCCGTTCCTAGGATCCAGCCCCATGGTTTAAAACCCATTACATAAGACAGTTTTGGAACAATGCGTGCCGAGTCATCTTTCCATTGCCAGAGGTAATCCACAAAACCATGTTCCTGTTTTTTTACAACATCAGCCATTTCCGTAAACATTTGATTGTCGCGTGAGTCAACAAACTCCGAAAGATTTTTCCCATTTAGATCTGACTTATATGGATGCATGATCATGTTCGGAATCGTATCTGTTATCCAGAAATAATCTTTTCTCTCTTTTCCATAACGCAGATATTCAATTCTGAGAGAAGCAGTATTTTTTGCTTCTTCGATTGATAAAGTTCCGCGTTTCACTTCATCGTTATATTCCTCAAGTATGCTCCAAGCAGAGTTTGTAAGCTCGGTTATCATCTCTCGCTTTCTCTCCATGACATTTTTTTCGAACTGAGGGACAATAAGATAAAATAGCGAGAGTGAGAACAGTGCGATCGTTATAAACGTTGGAAGAATTATTCTTAAGAAGAAAATTCTCTTACTGAAAAACTTTTTTTTATGCGGCTGCATTTTTAATACTCATTTTTGTCAACAGATCAATCTAATTTGTGATAGGGATCGATTCAATTTCAAGTGAATCTGTGTTAAGGATCATCACTCCATTTTTTCTAGTGGTTCGGGCTACACATGGTCCAACAATCCATCGTCTTTCCTTCTTCAACGGCAATTTTTCAAATTTGTAATATTTCATCTTCATCTCATCCGAACTAATTAATCCCTCCACGTGACCATGACCTGTAAAGGAATACACGCACTTGTTTTCGGTCATAAATCGAAAATGTTCTTTGAGATCCTTTGCATTCTTAGGAAAGTGTGTTGATGAGCCGGTCAAATCAGGAAAAACAAAATGCGAGAAAAGTATTCTATCTCCCTGAACTTCAATAATTTCGAATTCGTTTAGCTCTGAAAGAAATGATTTATTTTGTTGAGTCAATCGAATTGGGAGTTCATTATCTTCGTACAGCCATATTTTCCTTCTTGATAACTTTTGCCGGCTTTCATAATCAAGCGAATACCAGTTTTCAACATAATTGAAGTCAAATTTGTGCTGCGGAATTTTTCTGATAGCATAGAGATCATGATTTCCAATGACACTAAGAGAGCAGTTTGATTTTACAATATCAATGCACTCGTTCGCATCCCTCTTTGAAATGTATTTGTTAAAAGGAAGACAGAAACCAACTATATCGCCGAGGCAGAAAATTTCATCACAGTTTTTTCTTGATAAAAGCGCGATTGTTGATTTTAAATTCTCTACATCCTCATGAATATCCGATATAATGCCGATTTTCACTTATAATCCTCAGCTCTTTGTGCAAAATAAATTTTAAATCAGAAAATTAAAACATGCTTTCAATTGGCATTGGACCGCGGTTTTTCATCAGCTTCCGACTTCTATCTCACAGTTAAGTGAAATTGAATGATGCAGATAAACTCTATAAACTTTCTTAAATTTGCAGTGAAGGAATTTAATTTTGTCTGCAATCAAAACACATCTTAAACAATTAGGAAACAACAATGGAATATAGAGTTGAAACCGACAGCATGGGCGAAATGAAAGTCCCAGCAAATAAACTTTACGGCGCACAGACAGCGCGTTCATTAATGAATTTCAAAATCGGCGGTGAAACTTTTCCGCCAGAATTTATCCGTGCAATGGCAATCGTCAAAAAAGCCGCGGCACTAACCAATAAAGAACTTGGTACTTTAACCGAAGAAAAAGCTGCTTTAATCATCAAAGCCGCAGATGAAGTTATTTCTGGATTATTGAATGATCATTTCCCGCTTGTTGTTTGGCAAACCGGAAGCGGAACGCAAACGAATATGAATGTAAATGAAGTAATCTCGAATCGTGCAATTCAAATTGCTGGAGGCAAGGTCGGCAGCAAAACTCCAATTCATCCGAATGATGATGTGAATAAATCTCAATCAACTAACGATGCATTTCCAACGGCTATTCACATTGCAGCAGTTGAAGAAATTCATCGCAGGTTGATCCCAATGATGACAAAACTAAGAGACGACTTAACTATAAAATCGAAACAATTCAATAATATTATTAAAATCGGACGAACCCATTTGATGGACGCAACTCCTCTTACTCTGGGGAACGAGTTTTCAGGTTACGCTCAGCAACTTACAAACGGACTTGAGAGGATTGATGACTGCTTGAAAAGATTGTATGAAATTCCACTTGGAGGAACAGCTGTTGGTTCCGGTTTGAACACAAAACCAAATTATGATAAGATAGCCGCACAGAAGATTTCTGAAATTACCGGAAAGCCATTCGTTACTGCAAGAAACAAATTCGAAGGGATGGCGGGAAAAGACGCAATAGTAGAGTTGAGCGGTGTACTCAAAACCATTGCTGCCTCGCTGTTAAAAATCTCAAATGATATTCGCTGGCTTGGTTCTGGTCCAAGATGCGGAATCGGGGAAATATCACTTCCTGAAAACGAACCCGGAAGCTCCATCATGCCGGGAAAAGTTAATCCCACTCAATCCGAAGCAATGACAATGGTCTGCGCTCAAGTTTTCGGTAATGATGTTACAATTAATTTTGCTGGAGCAAGCGGCAATTTTGAATTAAATGTATTTATGCCGGTGATTGTTTTTAACATCTTACAATCAATCAGATTAATTGCAGATGCATGTGAAAGCTTTGCTGACAATTGTGTTACAGGAATTACTGCGAACGAAATGAACATCAAGAAACATCTCGAGAATTCATTGATGCTTGTTACCGCGTTGAATCCTATTATTGGTTATGATAATGCCGCTAAGGTTGCAAAGAAAGCTCACAAAGAAAATAAAACTTTGAAAGAAGCTGCAATCGAACTTGGGCTATTGACAGAAGAAAAATTTGATGAGGTAGTCCGTCCTGAAAAAATGATTGGACCGAAATAATTTTACTGTAGAGACACGCTTCTGCGTGTCTCTACTTCTATGTCATCTCAATCCCAAATTTAAAAATCCATTCAGTGCAATTTTAATCTCGGCATCTGCTAATCCTTTATAGTTATCCTGATAACGGACACCGCTATCCAACACAAGCCATTTTGAAATAATAAATCTCAATCCACCAACGCCTGCAATTCTTCTTGATGGCTCAATGCTCCCCTTTTTCGGATCGACTCTAAAATATGGAATTGTTTGCGCTTCAAACATCAAGCTTGTACGTTCATTCAAGGTAAAGT
>VGVX01000058.1 GCA_016873845.1 Ignavibacteria bacterium | reverse complement strand
AGTGGAAAAACAAATATGCAAGGTTCGGTTGGATTGATTTCGTCGATGAGCCGGAAGTATCGCAGCTATTATTTTCAACAGTTGAGTCGTGGGCAAAGTCGCAAGGAATGGAAGCAATTCACGGACCGCTTGGTTTTACCGATATGGATCGTGAAGGAATGCTCATAGAAGGATTTGATGAACTTGGAACAATGGCAACTATCTATAACTATCCATATTATCCACAGCATCTTGAGAAACTAGGATTTAAAAAAGATACCGACTGGGTTGAATATGAAATTGTAGTTCCAATAGAAATTCCCGAAAAAGCGATCCGAATAGCCGAGCTTGTTCGCGAAAGAAGAAGACTTAGAGTATTGAATGCAAAATCGTCAAAAGAACTCCTCAAATATGCAAATGGAATTTTTAATGTAATCAATGAAACGTATGAAAATCTTTATGGATTCGTTGAGTTGTCTCAAAAACAAATTGATTTATATACCAAACAATATTTTCCATTCGTTTCGCCAAAATATTTGAAGATAGTTCTCGATGAAAACGATAAAGTCGCCGGCTTTGTAATAGGAATGCCTTCCCTATCACGAGCATTACAAAAAGCAAACGGAAGATTATTTCCATTTGGATTTATTCACCTGCTCAAAGCACTTAAATTTCCAAAGTATGTTGATCTTTATCTCGGCGCAGTCCGAAAAGAACTGCAAGGAAAAGGTGCAGATGCATTTTTAATAACCGAACTGTGTAAATCGTGCATAGAAAATAAAATTATCTCCGCCGAGTCAAACCTTGAGCTTGAAGATAATCTCTTAGTTCAAGGACATTGGAAACATTTCGAAAGACGCCAGCATAAACGGAGAAGATGTTTTATTAAGCATTTTACTAATTAATACATAGACAAAGATGGAATCTTTTTTGCCCCATCCAACATGGAAAAGGTTCCATCTTAATTTAGCAGTACTCTGATCAAACGGATTTACGCTGATTTTCTTATCTGCGTTAATCATAATGATCCGCGGTATCCGTGTTCCATTAAAAGGTTAAAAATATCCTGCAATCGAATTCCCGCACTTAAAACATTTTCCATCTTTTAATTTATTCGATATAACTGAGTGCCAATCTCTTTCAATTAATTTTGTTCGACAGTTCGGGCAATAGGTTGTTTGACCGTCTCTATCAAAAATATTTCCCACATAAACATATTTTATTCCCATTGACATTGCGAGTCGGCGAGCGTTAATCAAAGTTGACGTTTGTGTTCTCTGTTTATCTCTCATTTTGAAATCGGGATGAAAAGCAGTGAAGTGGAGCGGAACAGAATCGCCAAGATTTTTTAAAATCCAATCGCACATTTGTTTTGTTTCTTCTTCGGAATCATTCTCACCTGGAATCATCAGATTTGTGATTTCGAACCAGACATCTGTTTCGTTCTTCAACCAAATAAGTGTATCCAAAACAGGATCAAGATGCGAGAAAGTCAGTTTGTGATAAAAGGTTTCAGTGAATGCTTTCAAATCAACATTTGCGGCATCAATATATTTATATATATCCTTTCTAGCTTCTTTATCTATATAGCCCGCAGTAACCATTACGGATTTAATCCCAACTTCACGACCTATTTTCGAAATATCAATTACATACTCGCCAAAAATTGTCGGGTCGTTATAAGTATAAGAAATACTAGGTGTTTTATGACGCAGAGCTAAATCAATTACTCCATCAGGTGAAACTTCAAGAGCGTTAATATCATCAAGTTTTGCTTTACTCATATGCCAGTTTTGGCAGAACTTGCAGCCGAGATTACAGCCTGCAGTTCCAAAACTCAACGATGTAGTTCCCGGAAGAAAGTGATTAAGCGGTTTCTTTTCGATAGGGTCGATTCCAAATCCTGTCGGCCTGCCGTAACCCGTGGTATAAAGTTTACCCTTGTGATTCTGACGAATAAAACAAAATCCGATTTGCCCTTCTCCTATTGTACAGTAACGCGGGCAAAGTGTGCAAAGTATTTTTCCATTCGGTTGAGTTTTCCACCAGTTTGCGAGTTTCATAGAAAATAGTTTGTAAAGTTTTTAAAGTTCGTAAGGTTCATAAAGTTTTTAAAGTTCATAAGGTTCGTAAAGTTTTAATGTGATTTATCGATTCAAAGTACTTTAATTAAACCAGAAAGCATTCTGGAAATTGATAAACTTGTTTCAAAATAACTTTCAAATTTTTCGTTGTTAATATAATTTAAATCCTTTGCGATATAAAGCATACTTCGAACTTCCGCCGCACTTCCTTTCGAAACAAATAAAAAATACTTGAATTCATTATTTCCTTTTCTTTCAAATCCCTCTGCAATATTATTACTGATTGAAACAACTGCCCTTAAAATTTGATCTCTGAATCCAAAATCTCTTATTCCATGAAAAGTTTTATACATTTCAACTGCTAATTCCTGAGCTTTCTGCCACACAATTATTTCTTCAAATCTATCAAATTTCATTCAACCTCCTTTAAATTAAATTCTCGTATATCTTATGCGCTTATTAACCTTATGAACTTTATAACTTTACTAACTTATAACTTGTCCAGGCATCGCTCCGGTATGTTCGCCGTTATTAATCACAATTTCGCCGTTCACAATCACATAAGGAATTCCATCAGGATACTGGTGCGGCTCTGTAAAAGTAGCTTTGTCTTGAATCTTTTCATAGTCAAAAATTACCACATCGGCAATTTTTCCTACTTCAAGCCGACCGCGATCTTTGAATCTCAATTTATCGGCAGGCATAGATGTCATTTTTTTGATCATTTCCTCGAGCGAACAGATTTTTCTTTCACGTACATATTTTGCAATTGCTCTTGGGAAAGTTCCATATGCGCGAGGATGTGCAATGCTTTTGTTCATCGGTGGATATGGCGCGTGCGAGCCTGCATCTGAAGAAATCATAACGCGTGGATGAGCAAGAATTTTTTCGGTCGATTTCTCTTCCATTCCAAATCCCATCATCATTACCTGATTTTCAGCATCAAGCAGGACTTTTACCGCACCATCGAAATAATCCACACCAAAGTCTTCAGAAATTTGTTTGATAGTCTTTCCTTGATAAGGTTTAAATTCTTCTT
The DNA here is from genome assembly GCA_016873845.1 of Ignavibacteria bacterium. NCBI lineage: Bacteria > Pseudomonadati > Ignavibacteriota > Ignavibacteria > Ignavibacteria bacterium. Next base: position 13,675 of record VGVX01000058.1, on the reverse strand, counting down.
TTCCGACACTTGAAATCAGCACGCCATTCCAATCTCCATCAAGATTATCGACTTTCTTTTCTACATATTCTTTAATCTTATTCGTTATTGAACTGTCTTTCAATCGTTCAAGAAATTTTTCTGTTCCACCGTCACGGGACCAAAGAGGAAAAAGCGATGATAGATTTGTGTGATATGCGACATAAGTGTAGCGGTCAGCATGAACTTCCAAACCTTCTTCGATTGCCTTATCAATTTTTTCTAAAGCTGCATCTGCTTTATACCAATTTGATTTTCCGGATACTTTGAGGTGAGAGATTAAAAGTCTTGAATTGGATTTCTTTGCAATTTCAATCGCTTCGTCAATTGCTTCAAGCACTGTGTTGTCCTCGTTGCGAATGTGTGTGGAATAAATACGCGCAAACTCGGGCGCGGCTTTGCAGAGCTCAATCAGCTCTTCTGTCGAAGCAAAGCTTCCAGGCGTGTATTCAAGCCCGGTCGAAATTCCAATCGCTCCTTCCTCGATAGCTTTCTTCACTTCGTTCTGCATTCTTAGAATTTCATCTTTTGTTGTTGGACGATCATCTAAACCAACTACAAATTCACGGACCGTTCCGAGTCCAACCATAGTTGCAATATTTACAGAGAATTTTCGTTTTGAAAAATCTGATAAAAAGTCCCCAATAGTTCGCCAGTTTAATACTTCTCCATATTCTTCTTTAAAGTTTTTAAGAGTCAAATCCAATTCTGGTCCGCCGATTGGTCCCCATGAAAATCCATCCTGCCCGGTAATTTCAGTCGTAACACCTTGGCGGATTTTACTTTCCGCTTTTGGATTGATGATTAAATCAGAGTCGGTGTGAGAATGTATATCGATAAAACCGGGGACAACTTTTAATCCCTTTACATCGATGATTTGCAAAGCATCAGTTTCGTTGAGTTTACTTATAGCAAGAATTTTTCCGTCTTTGATTCCAATATCCGCTAAAAATTCTCTTTTGCCGGAGCCATCAATTACAAAACCGTTTTTGATTATAAGGTCGAATCCGCGGGTTCGAGCAAAGATATTTTTATACGATTCAGAACCGAAAACAAGTGCACCTGCACCGAACAATGAAGTAGCAGTAAGAAATTCTCGGCGGGAGATTTGTTTCATTATTTATCCTTCGATTATTTTGTTTTCAATATAATTGAAAAGAAAATAAATTTCGAGGATAGAACTTCCTATTGAAGGATCATACTGTGTAACGACTGATTCACAATTACTTCAATAATGTCAACTTCTTAATGCTGGAGTTATCACCGGCTCTCATCTTTATCAGATAAATACCGCTTGGCAATTTTTCTCCGCTGATTAAAGTCGAGTATGTACCTGGACTTTTTTCTTCGTCAAGAACATCAAATAGCTTTTGTCCTAAAACATTAAACAGTTCAATTTTTACTCTTGAGGGATGAGGAATTGAGAAATCGATTTTTGTCTCCGAGTTAAAGGGGTTGGGGTAATTTTGCGACAGAAAGAAATTTTCCGGCTGTGGATGACTCTCTTTTATTGATGTTAATACTACTCCATTTTCGTTATAAAACACGACACCCACAAGATATTCACCAGTTGACGATTGTTGATTTAGTTCAGCAGTGAAGACTTTGTTATTAAATTTATCCGTTATTATGGCAGTGGTATTTCGAATTGGAGAATTTGTTTGATTAAAGAGATAAAAAGTTGTGTCGTTATATCTTATCAAACCATTTTTCCAATCAGTTATCCATTTAATATTATTGTTATCTATTGCAATACCGAAGTAATTTGAATAATGCTGGAAACCTATCTTTATAGAATCGTAAATTGTCCAAGTCGTATCGATAAATTTAGCAATAGCATACCAACGAGGGATTCCGCCGCCCCAATAGCCAGGGCCCGTCAACCATTTGACATTATTCTTGTCAATAACCAGCGATCTAACATCAGGATTAGCGAAGCCACCAGGACCTGGAGCAAAAGGATATTTGCCATGAATTCGCCAGTTTGTTCCATCAAAATTATAAAGGGGCGAGTAATCTGCTCCAAACCATTTTATTCCATCTTTATCTATTACAACCAAATTTGTCTTATCGGATCGCAAAGGGGAATTGGATGTATTATATTTAACCCAATTCAAACCATCGAATCTATAAAAACCAGTAGTCCAAGAACAGACCCAAATTATAGTATCACGTTCGACACTAACATTCCAAATGCTGTTCTCCATTAAAGGTGAATTTTGAGTATTATAGATCGTCCAGTTCACACCGTCAAATTTTACAAGTCCATTAATAGTTGTAATCCATTTTCTACCAAGACTATCAATAGCAATTGCGATAATTCGGTCAGTCGGTAAAGGTGAATTTTCTTTCGTATAGATTTGCCAGTTTACTCCGTCGAATCGGGCTAAACCGCCTCCCAAATAACTTCCCTCAAACCAACCACTAGTAAATGTTATCCAATAAGAGCCATCTTTATCTTGAACTATGCAACCCGGACTATTTGATGGAAACGGAGAATTTGTTTTATCGAAAACTACAAAATTACTTTGAGCAACTAATCGACCACAAAAAACTTGGAGCATTATAAGAAAATAAATATATAGTTTCATATCTAAACTCCTAAATCATAAATCTTTATAATTAATTAATCGCAAACCGTGCTGCCTATTTCACAAGATATATCAGGTGGATTGCATCCCGGTTGCAAATTCTGTATTCTTTTTTTTATATTTTAAAAAAAATAAATAAATATCAATACCAATCGCTCTAATTATAGAAAATTTAATAATCCAATTTAATTCTTAACAGAACTATTTCAGTTGGACTTCCACTTCTCACTGGCGGTCCCCAAGTTCCGACGCCTGATGTAACGTAATAATGAGTATTTCCTTTTTTCAAATATCCCCAGCTTAATTCATAAACCAATTTAGTAATAAAATTTGCCGGAAATATCTGACCGTGATGTGTATGCCCGGAAAGCTGAAGATCGATTCCGTTTTGTTGTGCCTCTTCAAGATTCAACGGCTGGTGGTCGAGTAGAATTAACGGAAGCTGCTTTTGTGTTCGACTTAAAATTTCCTTTAAGCTTTTTCTTTTTTCACCGGTGAATTGATTTATGCTTCTATCTTCCCTTCCAATGAGATAAATATTTTGGGCAACTTCAATTACATCGTCCTGAATCACATCAATTCCAAAACGTTTAATCCAATTTACTGAGCTTTGAACTCCGTTAATGTATTCGTGATTACCAGTGCAAGTGTAGATTCCAAATTTAGATTTTAGTTTCCTCAATGACGGCCCAATGTTTTTTCTATCCAAAATCCAAGCTTTGTCGTCTACAATATCACCGCCGAATAAGATAATATCTGGTTTCAGTTCATTTACTTTATCGACAACTTTATCTAAAAAACTTTCATCGTTAATAATTGATAGATGAAGATCGGCTAGAAAAACAATATTCAATTCCGTCAATGAACTTTCCCTTTTAGAAATCGATAAAATTAATTCTCTGACTTTGACGTTTTTAGTGTTAAGATGCCCAATAAAAATAGGAATTGAAACTAAAACAACCATAGTGATAGCGGTGATCAACTTTGCTGTGTTATAATTATTATGGATGAATTCTGGAAAAAAGTCGGTAAAAGAATCTACCAGCCGAAGAATATCAACGAATAATATTACAAGGACAAAGTAGAACATGTAAACAAACCAGAACGAACCTATCCACATCAAAATATCATAAAGAAACGGAGGAAGAGAAGAGACGAAGAACTTCGCAATTAAATATGAGAGAAAAATAAAAAGAAACAGAACTAAGTAATAGGGCTTAATAGAAGGAAGGTATGCAAGCGACTGCCATCCTCTCAAAAAAATATAGAAGTTTATAGAGCCAAAGACGAAGAAAAAAATTAAAAAGAAAGTAACCATAGATTTTGTTTTACTCATATTTTAGAAAATGAATTACAGAGAAGTCATCTAACGAAATTCAAAATGCAGATTAAAATTCGATGGTCAATCCTCCAATCGGAAAAAATCTCCATTGGTAAACTTCGATTTCTTTATTTTCAACCGAATCCCATTGATACTCATAAATATTTTTTTTGAAATATGCATTCTGCAATTCGAAGTAGGTAACAATATTCCATTTTTCAAAGTGCCATCGTCGGTCGAATCGAATATCAAGCCGATGATAATCCTTATATCGGAGTGCATTCATTTGCTCGAAATCGAGGACTTCTCTTTTAAAAAGTTTTGAAAGATTTTCGTCGAAAGGGGTGTATGGGCGCCCGCCCGCGTACCGCCACTTAAAGCTGAATTCATATCTATCGTTTGGAATATATCCGAAAACAAGAGTAAAGACATTTCTAAAATCAAAACTTCCGGGACGCTCAACTCCGTCTATCGGTGTAAATTTTACTTTTGAATGTCCATAAGAGATAATCCCATAAAAATCGTTCAATAATTTTTTCTGCAGTGTAAATTCTATTCCGCGTGCGTATCCTTTTCCATCACTCGTAAGATTTCGCATCATAAAAACTCCGTAATCCGTTCCGCCATTTGATGCGATAAATTGCGGTACAGTTTTGCTTGTTGGGATCTTCGAATAATTTTTTTGATATGATTCCAGACTTAATTTCAAATCGTCTGAGAAATAATGTTCAAAGCCAAATACAAAATGATCCGCCCTCATATTCTCAAGTTTTCGCGAAGTGGGATCTGCACTCAACCAAATATATGGCGGCGTTTGATAATAAATTCCTGCTGAAAAATTAACACTCGAAATCGGAGTAAGAAAGTAACTCAATCCTCCCCGAAATGAGAACGCATTTGATTTTTCAATAAAAGAAAAATTATCATAACGAATACCGGTTACAAATTTGAGTTTGTCATAAATCCAATTTGTGATTTGAGCATAAGCAAATGTTTTTGAAATCCACTCCCCGAAAGAATAATCCAAAGGAGAAAAAATTGAAGTATCTACTATTCCATTTTTAATTGTGTAAATAGTATCTCCTTGGTAAAAAATACTGTGGTTTAAATTAATCCATTTAAAACCGCCGCCGAGATTTATTTCAAAAGATGGATTGATCTTTACATTAAATTCACCTTTTAAATGAATTTCTCTCTCGAAAGAATGATTGAAGTAATATTCTTTTTTTGATTTAGCTTGAATTACATCGCTCGCATAATCGTTATAGGAATTTGAAAGAGTCAGTAAAGAGTAACTGTTTTTTGACCAAAGCGTCCGCCAATTTAATCCGGTTATGAACTGATTTTGACTGTGTTCAATTTCATACTCTTTGAAATAAGCAACCAGATTATATTCTCCTTCTTGAAAAGAGACTCGATCCATCCCGCCCAAGCCGATAAAAGATAATTGATTGTTCTCATCAATATCGTAAACAATTTTTGTTTGATAGTTTGAATAATGCGGAATTGCAGTGGCTACACTGGTTGCATTTAATTTTGCAATAAGATCGAGATAACTCTTCCGTGCAGAAAATATCCAGCTTCCTTTTTCGAATAACGGACCTTCAAGCGAACCTCCAAATCCTGCCATGCTGAGATTCAAGTCGGCTTGAAACTCTTCACGATTTCCTTCCCTTAATTTAATATCCATTACTGAAGAAAGTCTTTCTCCGTATTTCACTGGAAATCCCCCCGAAGAGAAATTTACTTCCCGGATGAATTCTGTTTTAACCATTCCGATGGGTCCACCGCTTGCTCCTTGAGTTCCGAAGTGATTCAGATTAGGAATTTCAATATTATCGATAAGATTCAAGTTCTCTGTCGGATTACCACCGCGGACTAATAAATCGTTTCTATCGTCTGCTGCTGTAATCACTCCAGGCAAAGAGAGTACTACACGGCTTATATCTCCAGCGGCTCCTGGAGTTCTTCGAATTTCTTCATAACTAAGACTGTGAGTACTTACAAGTTGAGATGGATCTTTCCGAAAGAATTCTGCATGAACTTGTACTTCCCCTTTTAATGGAATCACGGTTTCAATAAGTTCGAATTGAAGTGCAACTGTATGACCGGTGGAAACGACAATGTCTGGATTGATTTGTGTTTGATATCCAATGCTCGATACTCGAATTTGATAACGTCCTATTGGAATATTTTCAATTTTAAAATTGCCCAGCACATCGGCTGCTGCACCGAAGTTCGTATTTTCCAAAATTACATTCGAACCCGGAATCGGCTGACGAGTTATCTGGTCAATAACTTTACCCTGAAGTTTTCCAAATGATTGCGCAGAACTGAGTTTTACCGTTAAGAATACAGTTAAAATATTCAGCAGTATTTGAAGCGATAATTTCATTAGTTGTAAAATTAAATTATCTTATTTGAAAATCTCTCCGTGCAGACTTTCAATTTCTGCGAGAAGTTTTTCTAATTTTTCAATTTGATTTTTTGGATAAGACTCTTCCGGTTTAACTTTTTGTGCTGCTTCAAAAGTCTTTTTAGCTTCGGAATAATTTTTCGCTTTTAATAATTTTTCAGCTTGAGAGATTTTTTCTTTATAGTCATTCTCAATTTCACTCGGAAGTTTTTTCATTTTGATTTTAGTTCCATCGACCTCAACCATTAACTTCTTGAATTCAGTTGGATATCCTACGTTTTTCGGTCTAAAAAATTCATCTTTCACAACGCCATCCATGTATTTTAAAATTAAAAACTCACCCAGTTCCTTCCATCGCTTCACAGTCACTTCAGCAACTTCGAGAGAGTAATTATTTAAGAATTCAATCGCATCTCTCTTGGATATTTTGGAAAGCGAAATTGCTTTATTTTCAATTTCTTCCTGCTTGGATAAGAAAATTCCTTCTAATTCATTTTGTACCTTAATGACATCACCGACCATTAAGCTGTACCTCGGATAAACAAAATTTGAAACGAAATTAAATACCCAAAAAGCAGCATCCCACGTAAACTTACTTAATGATCCAATTCCCTGCTTAAAATTCGGAGGCATTTTTGTAATTGAAGAATAAAGCGGTACATAAACCGTCATGTAAGTATCGTCGACTCCAAACCATAGTAAACCCCCGACTTCTCTCGGAAGCCATGAACGCGATTGGCTGATAAAAGAAAAACCTGTTTGCGGTGTTGAGATTGGACGTTCATTGAAATAAGTCTCTCCGTTATAATCCCATATTAAAGGTCTCCATCGATAAGGCATGCTGTAAGTGCCTGCTGCAACACCGGTTGTCATATCTAATTCAGTTCCTTCATAATGATCGCGCATTAATCTCATCACATCTTCAATACTAATTTTACTTTCTGGTTTAATATACAAAGGCATTCTGTCACTATTTTCGCCCCGAATATATGAAATGAATTTTTCAGCGGATGAGTTCACCCTTCTAAATAATGACCAAACTCTAGCATCGCAAAACCTTACGGCTCCAAAATCTAATGGTGCATATGCTTCAGAGAAATCGAACTCCGAATCTTTGCCGCTGAAATAGCCTTTTTCGCGTGCAAAGGAAATCACGTCTTTTGCATATAAAACATTTTGCGGATCGTTTAATGAAAATTGAGTTATGCGTGCTTGATTTGCATGAGCAGAAACATATCCATCCGGAATTTTTACAGCTACCCAAACTGCACCTTTATTTCCAGGACCCTTACCAATCATTTCCATAATCCATACTTCGTTTGGATCGGCAATCGAAAAAGATTCACCGGAACTATAATAACCATATTCACTCACAAGCTCAGCCATTAGCTGAATTGCTTCACGTGCAGTTTTCGCTCTCTGAAGTGCAACGTAAATTAAGTTGCCATAATCCATAATTCCCAAAGGATCAGCGAGTTCTGATCTTCCGCCAAAAGTTGTTTCTCCAATAACAACTTGATATTCATTCATATTGCCAACGACATTGTAGGTTTCTACTGCCTGCTTGATCTTTCCAAGATATTTGCCGGTATCCCATTCATAGATATCAAGCATTGTCCCTTGAGGATATTTTGCTGCAGGGAAATAACATAATTCGCCATATAGATTGAACGAATCGGCTGTGTAAGTGATCATTGTGGAGCCATCTTTGCTCGCACCTTTTGTAACTAATAAGTTTGTACAGGCAGATAATTCTGCATTCATGTTAACTAAGAATAAGATTAGGGATGCGATTAATACTTTTTTGAGTTTCATATAACCTCGTGAAAATTAGAGTTGATAAAAAATACTTGTAAGCAACAGCAATAACTGTATCGAGCTTAATTTAATCTAAAAAGAAAGTTTCTATTCTCAAAAGAATTTCGGGGCGGGTTATTTGGCCGTCACCGACCGGTCGGTGACGGCATTCAACGGTAAAACTCTCTAAACCTCTTCCGGTTTTTTCTTTTTCTCATTCGGCTTTAACTCGTACTTGTACTCGTATTTGAGTTTTTTCAATTCATCTTTTAGCTTGTTCATGTCTTTTTTGAATTTTTCCTTGTCGAAGTTTTCAATATCAAAATGAAAATCAAACCTTTTTCCCAAAGAATCCATTTGCCAGCCAAATTTTTCCCAATCTTGCTCTTTAAATTCTTTCATGCTAAGTTCAATCAATGAGTCAAGCCCCTCGATTTTCAATTTAAAATTTTCAAGCGAATCATTTTTCATTTTCCACTTCATTACATTTGGAAGATTCATTTCCAAACTCTTTAAAGAATCTTTAAGTATTTTAATATCAATTTTAAATTTTTTCGATGGTATTTTAATACCATCGGGCGACTTAAATCTGAAAGCATGAATTTTATCCCGTGCAATTTCAATGTTCATCATAATCGAATCGATATTCGGAATATCAATTTTTTCAATTTCAGGAATTTCTATGTGAAATTTTTCTTCATCAATTTCAATTCTGAACGGACGGGATTTATGTTTGTATAGTTTAAAAATCTTTGCCGAAGTGTCAATGTTAATCGAAACTTTTAAATTCTCTAATTCTTTCGACAACTTTTTAAGCTCATCTTCATGAATTTTATGACGTTTAGATTTGTCTTTAAGAATTATTACAATTTCTTCTTTTTGTTTTTCAATTTCCTCCCTTTGCTTCTCAAATTTCTCGAGATTGATCTCTATCGGAGTCGAAAAGATCGTATCCGGGGTCAGTAATACATACTTATTGCTTTTATTTTGAACTGCAAAGTTTATGAAGTCATTAACTCTTGGATTACTAATGAAATTTATCGTTGGTGTAACAATTTGATTCAAGCTTTTACTGCTGGCGGTCTCGGCGAATTGTAAAACATTTGCGACGATTGCCCTGTTCAAAGTCCACAGATTTTCGTTTACGCCAATTGCATTATCTTCACTAATGACAACCTGACCTTCAAGATTTTTCGCATAACCGCTTAATAAATTATTCAGTTCATTCGTTTGCTTTTCACTCAATTTTAATTGATTAACGAACTCATCTTTTGAATGAAAATTTTTTATATCAAGATTATTTCGTATTTCAAAATATTCTTTGCCGCTCTCGTTCACACCTATTGAAAGATATTGATTTTTTTCTCTATCAAGCGGAACAATTCGATTGAAGGCAAAATTGAAGACATCATCCTCGTCCAACCGTGTGTTCATAAAAAGTGGTTTCAAATTTTTCGTATAATAACTTAATAAATCCCCGCCGCTTTCTCTTACAATTTTATCAACTTCGGAAAGGTTATATTTATAAAACAGCATCAAAGCTGCTGTTAACACAATAACGATAAAAACGGGTGCATACTTTTTAATACTTAAATTTTTTCTCGATGTGAATTTGTTCTCAATCAGCTGCTGGGCAAAATATGGTGAAGGATCGAGCGGCTGAACTAGTTTTGGAATGCAAGTAATATTTTTAAGCTCATCCAAACGATTTTGAAGCTCTACCGATCTGCTAAGTTCAGTTTCAACTTCTAACCGTTCAGCTTCGGAAAGTTCATTATCAATGTATTGAAATAATATTTCGTCATTTATTTTTTTCAAAATCCTAGCTCCTTTCTGAATGGAGTTAATCTGTTTTTCAATTCCATTCTGCCTCTAAACAATCGTGATTTCACTGTACCTTCATTACAATTTAGAACATTACTTATTTCTTTATAACTAAGATCATTGATATCCTTAAGTATCACAACCTCGCGCAATTTTCTGGGAAGTTTTGCTATTTGCTCTCGAACTAATTCAGAAAGATTGGTTGATTCAATCAATTCGGTTGTTTGATCATGCGTTTGAATATTCTCTGCATTTTTAATCAAAAAGAATGATTTGGCTGTTTTCTTTCGCAGTTCATCTCGACATTTGTTAAGAGTTATTTGGTAAAGCCATGTTGAAAATTTTGCTTCAAACCTGAAACTGTTTGATTTTAAGTAGACCTTTGTAAAAACTTCTTGAGCTACATCATCCACATGAGTTTTCTCGCCCAAAACGGAATAAGTCAAATTTCTTACCTTTTCCTGATATTTTTCGACTATGTTACGAAATGCCTGCATATCTCCAGTCTGAATTTTTTGAATTTCAGTGTAATCGGGATCAGGATGAGAGCTCTCTCTAAAAATAATATTCTTCTCGATTTCTTTCGGAGGTTTAGACGAATTCATTTTGTGTATGTTCCGTTGTTTTACAAAAAAATTTTACGGCTGGAAGAATATTTTGTTATTGGTTAGATAATCTGCTTTTAATAAGCGCGATATCACCGCGGATTTTATTCTTCGCACTTTCGTCAGTCGACGTCTCAAGGAATTTTTCGAAGTTAAATAATGCTTCCGGCAAATTATTATTTAAATACGCTATCGCACCAAGACTTCGATATGCATCTGAATAGTTTGGATCTAGCTGCAACACTTTTTCATATAATTGTTTTGCTCTATCAAGATTTCCGGTTGAGGAATAGATCAAAGCCATATTAAAAATTGCTGGGGGATAATCAGGTCTTAATTCGAGTGCAGCCTTATATTCCTGAAGAGCTTCGGCATTTAATTTTTGAAGGGCGTAAACATCTCCAAGTTTGAGATGTGTTAAATAATGCTCTCGGTACATTATAGACTTCTCATAACTTGTTGCTGCAACATCGTAACTGCCAACTTGAGTGAAGTAATCTCCAAGATCGAAATAAGCCATATATTTTTGAAAAGTATATTTAGGAATAAGAAAGGCCTGAAATAAAATAAATCCAATAATTACCAATGAAGGTGAGATTAACTCTTGATAATTTTTATACTTCAAGCTTTTGAATATTGAATAAATTCCATAGCTCGAAAAAATTATTAATATCGGAGAGAGAAGCATTCGCGTTTTTCCGGAAACATAAAACATAGCAAGCATCACAAAGATTGAAAGTGAAAACCAATAGAATAACGAAATTTTTTTTCTTTCCCTCCACGAGTATATTAGACCTGCCAAACCGAAAAGGGCAACCGAGTAAAAACTGATCAATGGAAGTTTTAAAACACTTGAATAGGTTTCGCGATAGAATTCATAGTCAGTGGATGAAGTCTCGGGATTCTCAGTATCTCCAAGAATTAAAAAAGCTTTTTTGGAAGTCAGAAAAAATGCATCGATAGGATTATCGAAAATGAAATCCAATCCTTTCTGAAACCATTTCATCGAAGCTTCTGCAGGTAAAAAGTTTTTCTTTTCTGTAGTTTTTAAATAATTTATTCCAGCTATATCTTCATAGTAATTAAATCCTTCAGGGTTTACAAATACATCCGAGTTCGGTGAATTATTTCCCATGTAAAAGTTCAAACCTTCAGTCGGGGTAATTAGTACGAATGAGTTACTTTTTGAAATATTTCGAATTACAAAGGGGACAATTATTATTAATAATCCAAGAATGTAAGCAGCTAATACTTTTGTGAATTGGGATTTAATTTTTTCAAACGATCTTCCTTTAAAAATTAACCATAGAAGAGCAATGGGTACGAAAATCAATACAGCTTCTCGTGTTAATGCGGTTAATGCAACTAACAGACCAATTAGGAACCATTTCTTTTCAACTTTCCGTTCAAAATCCTGCGTGAGAAAAAACAGGAGAGAAGAAACTAAAAATACTTGCAACGTAGTCTCAAGTATTGCAGTAGAATAAAAAATAAAATTCCCAAAGAATGCCGAAATGAAAGCTGCTGTGTATCCGACCTTATCAGAATGCAAATTCTTTCCAACGAGATATAAAACAGGTATTGTAAGCGTGCTGATAATAATTTGAACTAACTGAATTAAGAAAACCTGCTTTGAAAAAAATACATAGAAAATTGCCAAAAAATATGAGTACAAGGGTGAGGCTGAAAAATATTCCGGTCCAAAAAATAATTTATCGAAAGCAATCAGCTTGGCTGTTTTATCATACACCTGTTGCAAATCATAAAATCGATCGAAGAATGGTATTGATTGAGATTCAATTAAATAAACAAAACGGAGTACAAACCCAATAAACATCAGTACATACAAGAGTTTGGTTTCTGAGTAGTTGAAGACTTTTGAGTATATTTTGTTTAGAATATTAGTTGGAATATTTTTTTTTGATGCCAATTTCGGATTCCAATAATTGTTAAATATTTACTTTAATTGGAGAAATACTTTACTCAAGCAACACGCAAGAATCAAATTCTGAATTTAAATTCACCGTTGCGAAGCTTAATGTTCATTTCTTTTGAAGAATAATTACCTGAAAATTTACCAATAACAACCACACCTTTGCCCACGAAAACATTAGTGACTTTCAATTCCCCCCAACCTTTTAAATCATGTTCAATTCTTCTTTCGGTTGTACTTTTTTTGTATTCAGCTTGGTTACTGCTCACACTAATTCTTAGCATTTCATTTGAAGTAGAGGTTTTCATAAATTCATTCAAGTTCAATCCAAAATTCGAAGATTTACCAGACGCAAGATACCCCTCAAGTTCAAAAAATAAGTGCGCTGAAGTTTTTCGATGCGAAGTTTCTTCTTCTGCAGAGATCGAGATTCGTATATTTTGAGATTTACTGAATGAAATGTCTTTCACTCTCATTTTATACGAGTTTCCATCGAGTTCAAAACTCAGTTCGTTTTCTTCCTGTATTAAAGGAGAGAATGAAGAGATACAAAATACTGCAATAATTAATAATAATAATTTACTTTTCATTTTCGCCTCAGTTTTTCCGTCCATCTATGATTTGTTAATCAGACAAAACAATATTTCTTTCATCACAAAAGTACTTAACGAATTAGTACATTATAATAATCATTATTTGTAAATTAGTAAAACAAAATTTTGTTCCACAATGATTGAATTTTTACAAAGAAAAAAAGTCTGGGTCTTCGACGGAGCAATGGGGACGATGCTTCAAAAACACGGCTGGCAGATCGGCGAATGCCCGGAAGAATACAATCTAACCAAACCAGAAATCATTTTTGAAATCCACCGAAGTTATGCCAATGCAGGGTCTGATATAATTCAATCCAACACTTTCGGTGCAAATATGCTGCGATTAAAAATATTTGGACTTGAAAGTAAAACATGCGAAATCAATAAACGTGGAATTGAAATTGCCCGAAAAGCAGCAAAAACCGATGTCATAGTTGCGGCTTCGCTCGGACCATTGGGAGAATTGATCGAACCCCTTGGTGAAACAACTCGCGAACAGGCATTCGATTCATTTCGTGAACAAGCAAAAGGATTAACTGAAGCAGATTTTATAAATATCGAAACAATGCAATCGCTT
>VGVX01000057.1 GCA_016873845.1 Ignavibacteria bacterium | reverse complement strand
AATTCTGCATGTTTCTGGTTCCAATTTGCAAAATATCAGCGTATTCTGAAACAAGCTCAACATCTGAAGCTTCAAGAACTTCTGTGACAATTGGCAGGCCTGTTTCCTGCTTAGCTTTCTGAAGTAATTTCAAACCGTCAATCCCAAGCCCTTGAAATGTATATGGATTTGTTCTGGGCTTAAAAGCACCTCCTCGAAGTATGTTCGCACCATAAGATTTTACAATTTGAGCTGATTTTAATATTTGCTCCCCACTTTCTACTGCACAAGGTCCAGCGATCACAACACGATGCCCATTCCCAATTGACACTCCGTTAATATGGATTATTGTTGAATCTCTCTTAAACTCACGGCTTACAAGTTTGTAGGGTTTGAGTATTCTGAAAACATTTTCAACTCCAGGAAGAGTTTTGAAATTTGCCTCCTGCAATTTTCTATCATCACCAATTACACCGATAATTGTTCTTTCTTCACCGGTTGAGATATGCGGCTTGAGACCCTTTAAATGAATTTGTTCAATCACATTTTTAATTTGGAGGTCATTTGCATTGACTTCCATTATAATAACCATACTGATTCTCCTTTAAACTAAAAAACCCCTCTCAGTAGTTACTAAGAGGGGTATCTTGACTTGTAACTCTTAGCTCAATGTTTAAGCATAAAGTAAAAATATCCCGTGAAATAAAATAAATATTTTGTAATTTTAATTGTCTTTTTTTGTTTCATTTAACTGGAATGAAAATAAGAGTATCAAACACAAAAAGCAATAAATGAAGAAGAAAGTTTTTTTTCAGGGGGAACATGGTGCTTTTTCCGAGGAAGCAGCATTTAAATATTTTGGCAAAAATATTAATTCGAATTCGTGTTATACATTTGAACAAGTTTTCAGGTCGGTCCGAAGCACGAAATATGCTTATGGTATTATTCCAATTGAGAACTCGCTTGCGGGTAGTTTGCATCTCAACTACGATTTATTGATGAGATACAATCTGCAAATAGTTGGGGAAATTAATCACAGAATTTCACACCATTTAATTGGAATAAAGAGATCAAGAATTAAAGATATAAAAAAAATAATTTCACACCCTGTAGCACTTCAGCAATGTAAAAATTTTATAAAGACCATTAAATCTATAGATGTTACAGAAACTTACGACACCGCTGGAAGTGTGAAAATGTTAATGAAGTCTGGCTCTATTAATTCAGCGGCAATTGCATCGTATTCTGCATCAAAATTATACGGCGGAAAGATTTTAAAACGAAACATAGAGGACTATAAAGAAAACTTTACTAGATTTCTCCTACTATCTAAGAAGAAAGTGAAAACGATTGGCAAACCAAATAAGACATCAATTGTTTTTACATTAAAAAATGAATCAGGTATTCTATACAAAGCTTTAAGCGGATTTGCTATACGCGGGATTGATCTCACAAAGATTGAATCGAGACCAATCCGAGAAAGACCATTTGAATATTATTTCTATCTTGATTTTGTCGGATATATTGATGATATAAATGTAAAAAATGCAATTAAACAGCTAAGAGAATTAACCGATTATATAAAAATATTAGGTTCGTATCCAAAATTCATGAGCTAATTATCTTAACGAACCTTTCAAGTAGTTATTGAAGTAAATTTCAAAAATAGTAAGTGAAAAATTTAAAAATATTAATTTTAGTTTTGCTTTTTTTCCCTTTCATCCTGCAAAGTCAGAGTTTATATATAAATGAATTCATGGCTTTGAACAATACGACTATAAAAGATAATTTTAATTCTTATGAAGATTGGTTAGAGATTTATAATCCAAATGCTTTTTCTATCTCGATGTCTGGATATAAATTAACTGATGATCCAATTAATCCGTTAAAGTGGTTTTTTCCTGATTCATTATTCATTCCCGCTAAAGGATATTTACTTATTTGGGCATCAAATAGAGATACAGTCGTTGGAAATTTCATCCATACAAACTTTCGATTAGGTGCTTCAGGTGAATTCATAGGTTTAAGCTCACCAACAAAAATTTATATTGATTCTATCACCTTCCCAGAACAGACCGCTGATATCAGCTATGGAAGACGTCCAGATGCTGGATCAATTTGGACATTTTATCAGCTCCCAACGCCCGGAACTTCAAATGACAGCACAACTAAGCTTCCAATTCCATCACCTGATTTTTCGCATCCTTCAGGAATTTATTCATCTAATTTTCAACTCACCTTATCACATCCGATCGGAGGAGCATCAATTTATTACACAATGGATGGCTCGAATCCTTCAACCTCGAGTTACTTATATTCTTCACCAATTTCGATTAGTTCAACAAAAGTAGTTAGGGCGATCGCTTATGCAGCTGGCAGAGTTCCCAGTAGCGTAAGCTCGATATCATATATAAAACAGCCAAGCGGCAATCTCCCAATATTTTCGTTAATAACAGATCAAGCGAATTTATATTCTCCCGATTCCGGCATATTTGTGTTTTACGATTCAACGGGAGATAAATGGGAACGACCTATTTCAATTCATTATTTTAATCGTGCAAATATGACACAATTCGAGATCGATGGAGGAGTTCGTGTTCACGGAGGTGCTTCAAGGTCATTTCCTAAAAAACCGATGCGGATTTATTTTGAGTCTAACTTCACAAGTCAAAAATTGAATTATAAATTATTCAACAATAGTACTGTTGAAAAATTTGATAGAATAGTTTTGAAATCAGGCGGTAATGACATGGTGCAGGAATCCTGGAGATGGACTTTGCTCCGCGACCAACTGTTGACAGATCTCTACTCTAAAACTAGAGGATATTATTCTCATGGGAATTATGCTCAAGTTTTTTTAAATGGAACTCCGCATGGAATTTACAATCTCAGAGAACATATCAGCAAAAGTTTTCTTGATAACTACATGGGAGTGAATGATGTCGATCTTCGCAGCAGCTGGGTTGCAGATTACGGCGATAATGTTCAATGGAATACTCTTTGGAATTTCATTTGGAATAATCCAGTAATTGATTCAGCAAAATTTTCCTACTTAGAAAGTTTAGTAAATGTAAATGATTACATCGATTATCAAATTTTTGAGATTTGGGGAGGCAATGATGACTGGCCTCACACAAATTTTTATCTTGCTAAAGAAAGAAGTGCTGCTGGAAAATGGAATTGGATCCTTTGGGATACTGATAGATGTTTCAGAACTCTAAATTTTTCACCTTACAATAATTTCGATTGGGCTTTACGTGATACAGTCAGGAAAGATTTATCTTTCGAAGATGATCCAGGTAAAGTAGTCGGTACTTTAATGTTTCGGAGATTCATGACGAATCAAACTTTCAAAGATAAATTCATTGCAAGATTGACCGATCTTCTGAACACTGACTTGCAGCCTTTGAACGTAAACAGAGTTCTCGATTCTCTAAAAACTCATTTAATAAATGATATTAGTTTCGAAACTTCGAAGTGGGGAAGTAATTCAACAACATGGAATGCCAACATTGATACAGTGAGATTTTTTATTAATACTCGAGTTGATAGCATCCGAAAATATGTGCGCGATTATTTCGGTATTACCAGCATGAAAAACATCACAATAGTTAACTCAAACGAAGCCGCAGGTAAAGTAAAAATAGGTGATTTAACGATATCACATGCAAGCTGGACCGGACAGTATTTCAAAGGAGTTCGCGTTTCAGTTTCGGCACTCCCATCGGTAGGTTACAAATTTATTGGGTGGACTGACACAACTTTACCTCAAACAGCTACATTTTCGAAAACTATATCACAGGATTTCACTTTTCAGCCGATCTTTCAAGCTGAAATTCCATCGTCTGTAATTGCCGCTAATGATGTTATTATTAATGAATATTGGTTGAACGATAATGGAACAAAGTACACTTCAATTCAAAATAGAGGAATTCAAGGTTCCTGGATAGAATTATTAGTTGCTAAAGAGGGCGGAGTTGATCTTCGTGGGTGGCGCATCACGAATAATAAAACCAAAACGCAAAAAGATCCTATGATTATAAATGAGGGTTCCATAGTATTTAATCAAGTTCCGCAGTTCAGTAAAATTCCAAAAGGGACTTACATTTTACTGATTACAGAAAGCAAACCTTTAAATGATTACTATTTCCCATTAGATGATCTTGATTACTCAGACAGCAGTATGGTTCTTTACATTCGAAATGGAAACTTGAGTACGGATTTTGATCCATTCTTCCGATTAGCCGAGCATAATGATAGGATCGCTTTATTACATCCAGGTACCAGTGTTGATTTCTCGAATGACATCGGTGTGGATTTTATTTCGGAAGGAGATTCAATAACACCAGCATCATTTGGTATTTCAGTGAATGGAGTGAACTTCCTTAATCCATTAATTGGTATCGGTGATGATGATGGTGCAATTTTCGTTAATAGTGCTGTAGGAATTTACAATAACGACAATGGTATTGATCCAATTCCTGGAGATAATCGTCCGGGAATCGGTGGTTGGATTGTCGATCCTTCTAAGGAATATTCTGGCGACGATCCGGGAAATCCCTTAGCTGTAAATATATTAACTCCTGGGAAAAAGAATTTCTTTATTACTACTGGAGTCGAAACAGAAATCATCCCAACTCAATTTGTTCTGCATCAAAACTATCCGAATCCATTTAATCCAATTACTCGAATTCGATTTAGTTTACCAAAAACCGAAAATGTTGAATTGAAAGTATATAATATACTCGGTCAACAAGTTGCTGTTCTTCTGAATGAAACAAAAATTGCCGGTACACATGAAATAATTTTCAATTCTTCCGATTATAGGTTAGCAAGCGGTGTTTACATTTATCACATCACTGCTGGCGATTATAAGCAAAGCAAGAAAATGCTTTTGCTTAAGTAGATTAAAAAATAAAATCGGATTGTAATGCATGAAGAAAATTTTGGTAACTATTCTATTACTATACCCAGTAATTGTATTAGGTCAAAAAATTTATATCAATGAATTTTTAGCGATTAATAGCACAACTAATCGCGATAATTTTGGCAGATATGAGGACTGGATTGAACTTTACAATCCAAATTCTTACTCAATTTTTTTATCAGGTTATCGTCTTACAGATGATCCACTCCTTCCGAATAAATGGATTTTTCCAGATAATGTAATAATTCCTTCGAGAGGATTCGTGCTGATTTGGGCTTCAGATAGGGATACTGCTGTCGGCAATTTCCTTCACGTAAAATTTAAATTAAGCGGAAGCGGTGAATTCATTGGATTGAGTTCGCCCGTACAAACATTTGTTGATTCCATTACTTTTGGACAACAGACTGCAGATGTGAGTTATATAAGAAAAAGTGATGGAAGCTCAATCTGGCAATTTAGTCAGACTCCGACTCCTGGCATCTCAAACGATAGTCTTCATCTTGTTCCATTATCTGAACCAATTTTCTCAAGAATTGCAGGAATCTATTCGGCACCAATTTCACTCACACTAAGTCACCCTACACAAAATGTTTTGATCTACTACACTCTCGATGGTTCTAATCCAACGACTTCAAGTATTAAATATACTTCACCACTTTTTATTGACTCAACGAAAGTCGTTCGGGCGATTGCAGCAAGTTCAACTAGAAAGCCGAGTGAAATTATTTCAAGTACATATATAATTCAGCCAATTGGCAGTCTGCCGATTTTATCTCTAATAACTGATCCAAGAAATCTCACATCCCCCGACTCAGGAATTTTTGTTTTTTATGATTCCACCGGGCATGATTGGGAAAGACCGGTAACAGCACATTATTTTAATCGATTTAATAATACAAAATTTGAAATTGATGCCGGCATGAGAGTCCATGGTGGTTCATCTCGCAGTCGCTCCAAAAAATCTATGAGATTGTATTTCAAATCAAAATACGGCGAACCTAAATTGGAGTATAAGCTTTTTAATAATTCGAGTATTAAGAAATTCGATGAACTTGTAATTCGTGCTGGATCGAATGATATGAATTTGATGAGCAGCCGTTGGTCTATGGTAAGAGATCAATTGGTTACAGACCTTTACTCCAAAACCAGAGGATATTACACAAAGGGAAATTTTGCACAAGTTTTTTTGAATGGAAAACCACACGGTTTATTTAATTTAAGAGAACATATCAGTAAAGATTTCATTAAGGACAATTTAGGAATTTACAATCCAGATTTGTTGGAGGATTTCACTGAAGAATTGGGAGATAAAATTGAATGGAACATACTATGGAATTTTTTGCAGACAAATACAGTATTGGATACTGAAAAATATAAATTTGTTGAAGACCGAGTGGATATTGATAACTATATTGATTACCAAATCTACGAAATATATGCTGGCAATGAAGATTGGCCGCATCATAATATTTATTGGGTAAGAGATCGTCAGGGCGGAAAATGGAATTGCATTTTGTGGGATGTCGACAGGGCATTTAGAACTTATTCTCACAGTATTTGGAATTCTCTCGCTTGGGCATTGAGAGATACTGTCCGAACAGATTTATATTATAGCGATGCCCCTTATAAGGTTCCTGCGACAATTATTTTTAGAAGGTTAATGACAAATGACAACTTCAAAAATAAGTTTATAGCAAGATTCACTGATCTGTTAAATACTGAATTTCAGCCTGAAAATGTTATTCGCATTCTTGATTCTCTGGCTCATCATATTAATTCCGATATTGAGTTTGAAACAAAAGCTTGGGGGAGTTCATATTCCCAATGGTTAAAAAATTTGGACACTATTCGTACAAATATTAATGTGAAAATTGACAGCATGAGAAAATACATCGCGACTCAATTTGGATTCAACGGAACAAAGCCAATTATAGTGAACACTTCAGATCCATTTAAAGGAAGAATTTGGGTTAATAATCTTTTAATCCCATCCGGATCATGGAGAGGGGAATACTTCAAAGGTGTTAAGGTAACAATTTCTGCAACTCCTGCAATTGGATTTAAGTTTGTTCGATGGGCGGATACGACTCTTTCAACGAAAGCAACATTTACAAAAACAATTTCAAGTACTACAAACCTTGAAGCGATTTTTGAACCCGATACTGCCGCAATCACAATCAAAGCTAATGATGTAATCATCAATGAGTATTGGTGCAGTGACAATGGTACGAAATATCAAACTATTGGGAACCGACCAATTGAAGGTTCTTGGGTCGAATTATTAGTTACGAAATCCGGCGGTGTCGATTTAAGAGGATGGAGATTAACTATCAATGAAACAAAAACAACAAGAAATCCGCTTAATCCAAACGAAGGATCGATAGTTTTTGGAGCCGTTTCTCAATTTGCTAATGTTCCAAAAGGAACATATATATTGATTATCGCTGAGAAAAAAACACTGAACGATTATTATTTCCAAGAAGATGATTTAGATTTTTCTGACAGCACGATGATTCTGTATATTGGAAACAGAAATTTAATTCTAAATTCTGACATCTCTTTCAATTTACCTGAATTGAATCACAGCATTGCATTGCTGCATCCTGGAAAAACGGATTCTTATAGTGATGACATTGGGGTAGATTTTATCGCCGAGAGTTCAACAGTAACTCCAACTTCATTTGGCATAACAGCTAATGGTGTTAGTTTTATAAATCCTTTTTTAGGAATCGGTGATGATGACGGAGCAATATTTGCAAATAGTGCAATCGGAATTTTTAATAATGACGATGGAGTTGATCCTACACCGCACGACAGATATCCGGGCAAAGGTGGTTGGATTGTTGATCCAGCGAAAGAATTTACCGGAGATGACCCAACAAATCCGCTTCAGATTAACATCCTTACACCTGGTAAACGAAACTACTCGCTGACAACAAGTGTAGCTGGGGAAATACTTCCGACAGAATATAAGCTGTATCAAAATTATCCTAATCCGTTTAATCCATCGACTAGGATTCGTTTCAGTATTCCAAATGGGGAACATGTCCAAATCAAGATTTACGATATCCTTGGGAGAGAAATTGCAAATTTAATGAATGAATATAAATCTGCCGGTTCTTACGAAATTAACTTTGAAGCTTCGAAATATTATTTGTCAAGCGGGATTTATTTCATTCGGCTGAATTCAGGGAAGTTTGAAAGTGTAATCAAAACTATGTTGCTCAAATAACAACTCATATCTCATAGCTACCAAAAACCCGTGAGGAAAATTCCGAGCGGGTTTTATTTTTTCTTGGCTAAATTTTCCATAATTTCCGATACAAATTATACATTATGCCTATATCAACTTTATGAGGACAAAATGAATCTCAGGATAACCGTGTTGCTAGTTTTATTTCTTCCAATTATTAGTGTTGCACAAAAACGAGCATTCGAAATAGAAGATCTTTACAAACTCAAATATATCTCCGATCCACAGCTTTCACCGAATGAAAATTTTCTTGCTTACACTTTGGCCAGCTATGATCTCCCAAAAGGCAAATCGAATACTGACATTTATCTGATGAATTTATCAAACAAATCGATTAAACAATTGACACATTTCAAAGGAGCGGATTATAATCCAAGATTCTCACCAGATGGTAAATGGTTAGCATTTATATCGACCAGGTCAGGAGAATCGCAAATATATTTATTGCCGCTAAATGGAGGCGAATCAAAAAAGATTACTTCGGTATCTACAGGAATTGGAGAAATTACCTGGTCTCCAGATAGTCGATTTATTGCATTTTCAACAACCGTTTTCCCGGCATGCGGAAGTAATGATGATTGTAATAAGAAAATCAATGATTCGATGTCAGATGGAGTAATCCAGGCTCATATGGCAGACGAGCTTCTATACCGTCATTGGACAGAATATTCAGATGGGAAAAGAAGTCACATTTTTTCAGTCAATGTTGAATCGAATGAAATAAAAGATTTAACGCCTGGGGATTTCGACTCACCAATTTTTTCTCTTGGAGGTTCAACCAATTTTACTTTTTCTCCTGATGGGAAGGAATTATGCTTTGCTTCCAATCGCGACAAGTCAACTTCAGTTTCACAAGCAACGACAACGAATTCCGATTTGTGGATCCTAACTTCGGATAGTGGCGATGCAATAAACATTACACCGCTGAATAAAGCATGGGATGGTTCGCCAAAATACTCACCTGATGGAAAGTTTATTGCTTATCGAACACAATCTACACCAGGTTATGAATCTGATTTGATTCAATTAGCTTTATATAATAGAGCTGCAAAAAAAACGGAAATTGTTTCTGTCGGATTTGACAATTGGATCAATGATTTTGAGTGGAGTGAAGATTCAAGATTGATTTATTTTACCTGCGAAGAAAAGGGAGGAACTCCCTTGTATTCAATCAATCTTACAAATAAAAAAATTGCGAAAGTTTTAGATGCAAATGCCATTGATGCATTTACCGTTTCATCAATTAACAAGGCAGTCTTTCTGGTTCGCAGATCCACCTCTGAGCCTTCTGCTCTATTTTCCTTTGATTTAAATGGGAAAAAATTAAATCGACTTACATTTGATAATCAATCCTTTGAGAATGAAATAGATATTCGTCCGGCTGAAGCATATTGGACTGAGAGCAAAGACGGAACGAAAATTCATTACTTTGTTGTTAAGCCGCATAATTTTAATAGAGCGAAGAAGTATCCTGTAATTCTTAATGTCCATGGAGGTCCTCAATCGCAATGGATGGATGCATTCAGAGGTGATTGGCAAGTTTATCCTGGAAAAGGTTACATAGTTGTCTTTCCAAATCCCCGCGGCTCTACAGGTTATGGACAGAAATTTACCTCGGAAATTTCCAAAGATTGGGGAGGAAAAGTTTATGAAGATTTAATGGCTGTGATGAATGAAGTTGAAAAACTTCCGTTCGTTGATAAGGATCGAATTGGTGCAATGGGTTGGTCTTACGGCGGTTACATGATGAATTGGTTTCAAGCAAAAACAAAACGTTTCAAATGTTTAGTTTCGATGATGGGAGTTTATGATTTGCGTTCAATGTATAGTTCTACCGAAGAACTTTGGTTCCCAGAGTGGGACCTAGGTGGAACACCTTGGGACTCAAAAGATATTTATGATAAATGGTCCCCCTCGAATTATGTGAAGAACTTCAGTACACCGACTTTAGTGATTACGGGAAAACTTGACTTCCGAGTACCATACTCGCAAAGCGTGGAATACTTTACTGACCTGCAAAAAATGGGTGTTGATTCAAGACTAATCATCTTCAAAAACGATGGTCACTGGCCAAGTTTCGTAAAATCTATGCCGCTTTACTACAATGCTCATCTCGATTGGTTCAGCAAATATCTGGGTGGTGAAAAGGCACCATGGAATATGAACAAAATCATAAGAAATCAAATATTTGAATGACTGTGTTGAAATTAGCAACTTGCATTTAATAATTGATATTATCTAAGATATGTACTATTTTTGTTCGAAAAATTTAACGAAAGGAGTAAAAATTCATGAAAAAATTAATGTACCTTCTATTCGTTGCAACCTTATTTTTTACACTAACAAGTTCAAGCTGTAAAAAAGAGGAAAGTAACCCCGTCGATCCAGGTCCAACGGATTACCCGCCAAATTTTAACCTTACTGCTCAACCCGTTACTCTTGTGGGTGGTTCCGAAGGTTTAGCTTTCTACGCCTTCTGTACTTCCGATGATGTTGTGATGGTAAGTGTGAGATTAAGGAATCCGAGAGGTGAGCAGGTAACTTACAATGCTGGGAATACCCTTGTACTTAAAGATCAAGAATTCGAATGTCAAATTCCCGGAACTGGCTATTATAAATATTTGGGTACTTGGACATTAACATTTGTTGGAAATAAAGCAACTGGAACAAAATCAAGTTTTTCAGTGGCTAAATCGTTAAATGTTACTGGAAAACAGGTCCCTAACATTGGGATGAAATAAAATAAAATGCGTGAAGTGTTAATAAAACTTTAATTAATACTTCAGGTACAGCTCAAACCCTGACTTATTTGCTTCTTTAATAGCAAGAATGGTCAGGGTTTTTTTGTGAAAAATTTACAACTAGTGTAAGATAAAATGTAAGAAAAAACCTTTGACTTGGAGAACGAATGAAAATTTATACCAAAGAAGAATTAAACAATTATAATTACTCATTGACTTATGATGATATTAGTCTAATTCCTACTAAAATATCTGAACTTAGGTCAAGGTCAGACATAAAGATTGGAACCGATGTCTTAGGTCATAATCTAAACGTCCCAGTTCTTTCAAGCCCAATGGATACCGTCACTGGGATAGAAATGTGTAATGAACTTACAAATCTTGGTGCAATTGGTATCTTAAATAGATTTGATTCTTCTCTTGACTCTTTGATTAATAATGGAGATGAAAATGAAGGAATTCGGGCCGTGTCAATCGGACTTGATACAAATGAGTCGATTATAGAAAAACTTGCTGAGAAAAATTATATTATCTGCATTGACACTGCGAATGCGAGCAATACTTATGTGCTTCAGAAGACTGAGGAAATAAAGAAAAAATATTCTGTAAAAATAATAGTTGGGAACATCGCCCATGGTGCGATGCTTCAAACGCTTGTCGATTCTGGCGCCGATGCAATCCGTGTTGGAATTGGTAATGGTAGCGTTTGTACAACTTCAATACAAACGGGGATTGGGATTGGGCAGGTTTCATCATTATTAAATGTTTATTTTCAACGAGAGAAAAATAAACTCGATATAAAAATAATTGCCGATGGAGGAATAAAAAGTGCGGGTGATATTGCAAAAGCTGTTTGCCTCGGTGCTGATGCAGTCATGCTTGGTAGAATGATCGCTGGTACTAAAGAAACTCCGGGTGAAGTTATTAAGTACGGAGGTCAGCTCTGGAAAAAATATCGCGGCAGTGCAAGTTTTGGTGTTAAGCTGAAAAATGTTTTTATCGAAGGCGAAGAAACAATGGTGCCCTACAAAGGAGTGGTGAAAAATGTTATTGACAGTGTGGTAGATGGATTACGAAGCTGTATGAGTTATATGAATTGTCAAACACTCGAAGACTTAAGAGATTCAGATTCATTCGCTGTTTTGAGTAACAGTTCGTTCATAGAACGATTACCAAAATTCTAAATAGTTCAGCAAGGGAACTCTATATAATTATCTCTGGTTAAGTTAGTGCATTGTGTAATATTTGAATCGCGAATCGAAGTTTTTATAATTAAAATCGTTAGAATTCAATAAGAATTATATGAAAATATTAAATAAGAAGTTTATTTGTTATACACAAATAACATGACTTTACAGCTGAGACAGTTATGCCGAATGGAACAACTGAAGAGATTTCAAACTCTCAAAATTATATGGGAAGTATTTTTTTTTCATCCGTTGGGATTCATGTTCATATCTCCGGTAAAGATTATTACTCATTATCAACGATTGATTCATAATTCACATATAATGATTGGAGATAACTGTAATTTTAAGAATTATTTAAAGTTGTGTTATAAACAATTTCAAAATAAAAAGGAGACAATAAAATGATAGAAGATAAAGAAAAAGGGAATTGCCCGGTTACGGGAGGCAATCGTAAAGTTATGGGAGAGGGTACTCAGAACCATGACTGGTGGCCAAATCGCATAAAACTAAACATCCTACGCCAATACTCTCCCTCATCTCGTCCAGTGGAGAAAGGCTTCAGTTACAAAAAAGCGTTTAACAGTCTTGAATACGATTCATTAAAAAAAGATTTGCGTGAACTTATGACTCAATCTCAGGATTGGTGGCCTGCTGATTTCGGACACTATGGGCCGCTTTTCGTGCGATTGTCCTGGCACGCAGCAGGTACATACAGAATCGCTGATGGCAGAGGGGGTGCTAATGGAGGATTTCAACGCTTCGCTCCTTTAAATAGTTGGCCTGATAATGCTAATCTTGATAAAGCACGCAGATTGCTTTGGCCTATCAAAATGAAATATGGAAGTAGAATATCCTGGGCTGATTTGTTGGTTCTTGCTGGAAATGTTGCTATGGAGTCAATGGGATTCAAAACTTTCGGATTTGGTGGAGGGCGAGAAGACGCCTGGGAACCTGATGCAAGTATTTATTGGGGTTCGGAAACTAAATGGCTTTCAGATGAAACACGATATTCTGGTGAAAGAAACCTTCAAAATCCTCTTGCCGCTGTTCAGATGGGACTTATTTATGTTAATCCAGAAGGACCCGGAGGGAAACCTGATCCTATCGCTGCAGCGAAAGATATTCGTGTGACTTTTGCGAGAATGGGCATGAATGATGAAGAAACTGTTGCACTTATTGCAGGTGGTCATACTTTTGGTAAAGCTCACGGTCAAGGTGATCCAAAACATATGGGGCCGGAACCTGAAGCCGAAGATATTGAAGCGCAAGGCATCGGTTGGAATTACAAATACAAATCTGGCAAAGGTCCCGATGCTTTAACAGGTGGACCAGAATTAACTTGGACAACTACCCCAACTAAATGGGGGCACGATTTCTTCAAGCACTTATTTGAATACGAATGGGAACTAACAAAAAGTCCCGCGGGTGCCTATCAATGGGTAGCCAAAGATTCTGATTCTATTATTCCTGATGCACACGACCCAAAGAAAAAGCATTTACCCGGGATGCTCACAACAGATCTTTCATTAAGATTCGATCCCGATTATGGAAAGATTTCAAAAAAGTTTTATGAAGACCCAGATCTATTTGCAGATGCTTTTGCTCGTGCTTGGTTCAAATTACTCCACAGAGATATGGGACCAATATCTAGATATCTTGGGCCGGAAGTACCGAAAGAAGTTCTTATCTGGCAAGATCCGATTCCTGCAGTTGATCACAAATTAGCTGAAGAACAAGATATTGGTGAGTTAAAGAAAAAAATTCTCGTTTCAGGTCTATCAGTTTCAGAATTGGTTCTTACTGCATGGGCTTCTGCCTCAACTTATCGAAACTCAGATAAAAGAGGGGGAGCAAATGGTGCACGAATGAGATTAGAACCGCAGAAAAACTGGGAAGCTGATAATCCTCCACAGTCAGAAAAAGTACTTGGCATACTTGAGAAAATTCAAAAAGAATTTAACTCAGCACAAAAAGGGGGTAAGAAAATTTCGCTTGCTGATATGATTGTGCTTGCAGGTTGTACAGCAGTTGAAAAAGCGGCTAACGATGCCGGTTACAAAATCAAAATTCCTTTTACTCCTGGAAGAATGGATGCTTCTCGTGAACAACACGATGCTGAATCTTTTGAAGTTCTTGAACCGATTGCCGATGGATTCCGTAATTATGCAAAAGGAAAAGCCGGAGTTTGTGCAGAGCATCTTTTAATTGATAAGGCTCAGTTGCTTACTCTTTCTATTCCAGAAATGACAGTGCTTATCGGTGGAATGCGTGCATTGAAAGCTAATTTCGACAACTCTGAATATGGAGTGTTCACTACACGTCCCGGTTTGCTTACAAATGATTTCTTTGTCAATCTGCTTGATATGAGTACAGAATGGAAGGCAATAGATGATTCAAAGGAAAAGTTTGAAGGACACGATCGTAAAACCGGTAAATCAAAATGGAAAGCAACAAGAGTAGATTTAATCTTTGGTTCAAACTCAGAATTAAGAGCCGTTGCCGAGTTTTATGCTTGTCCGGATAACAAAGAAAAATTTGTTAATGACTTTGTTTTCGTATGGAACAAAGTAATGAATCTCGATAGATTTGATTTGAAAGAAAATTAACGATAATTGTGATCACACTTGTTAAGAATTTAATCAGTAGTGAGTTTATTAACTCATTTGACGGTGTAGTTTCGCTTGCTTAATTTCTTAAAGTTGAAAATGTAGAGTGCAACGCAACTAGTCGTAACTAATTTACCTCTTGGCGGAATTGCTGCGAATTGTGGATGCACTTCAGCATCATGAAAAACATAGAGAAGTTTGTCCGGCTGTCTGCAGAAAGGTGCTACAGGAATGAAGGCAACAACCGAGAGAGTTGCTTCATTCGTAGTATCAAATTCTGAAAAATTATAAAATTAAAGAGAGAGAGACTTGCAGTCTCGCAAGTCTCTCACATTAAATACTATTTAGCCCGTAAAAAATCTTCTGATAACTCATCCATTGGCATCATCAATAATGGGTAGCCATTATTTTTAATTCTCATCTTCAATAGTTGCATCTCAGCGTTTTCCTTAATTTCAAATGGGAATGGTGATGGAATCAGAGAGCCCAAATTAAACAGTGGCATTTTTGGGAATTGAATGAGTTTGTAGTCATCGCCGATTATCCCGGCTTTATCTTTGGCAATCATAATTGCTTTTTCGAGTCCGCCGAGTACATCGACTAAACCATTCATTAAACCGTCGTTTCCTGACCAGACTCGGCCCTCCGCAATTTTTGCGATTTCATCTTTTGGTTTGTTTCTTCCATTCCCAACCTTTAATAGAAATTCTCCATACATATCTTTTAATAATACCTCAACTTTAGATCTCTCCAAACCAGTTAGATTCCGATCTGGGATAGATAAATTTATGAATGGAAACGTCATTCCAAATCCGAGATCAGCATGTTCGCCACGCTTTACATAGTCCGTAGAGAATCCAATTTCTTCTTTAAGATTTTTGTTATAAAACCAGCCGCCAATAACTCCAATTGAACCCGTAATAGTATTTGGGGCGGCAACAATCGTATCTCCATACATAGAGAGCCAATATCCGCCAGAAGCAGCAACTGCACCTTGTGAAATTATTACAGGTTTTTTCCCTTTTAATTTTTTCAATGCTTCTGCAATAACGTCGCTCGCTAATGCATCACCTCCAGGTGAATCGACTCTTAATATGATTGCTTTGATTTGTGAATTACTAGCCGCAGATTCTACATCTTTAACTAGGCTTCTTGCTGATATCCCTTCGTCCATAGCACAAGCACCGAGAGCATAAATTATTCCAATCGCTGGCTTCTCTCCCCATTCATTATCTTGAGGAAGATTGAATTTTTCGAGACTGCTGATGTTTACAAATTTTTTCTTTTCTGTATTTGAATCTTTTGGTGGTTCGGATTCAACATACCAGCGGGCAAGAGAATCAACTAATCCTTTTTTTAATGCTTCTTGTGAAGTAAAGATAACTTCATTGTTTACAATCTCATCAAAATCTTTTTCAGAAATGTTTCTGCTTAATGTTATTTCTTTTCTCGCTAATTCGTAAAATTCATCAACAAGTCTTTTTCTTTGCTCACGATCTTTCTCAGACATCTTATCCCTCGATACATTCTCCATGGCCGACTTGTATTCAAAAAATCTCCACTCATCGTAACCAATACCAAGTTTCTCGAGAGCTCCTTTGAAGAAGGTTCTTCCCATTATATAACCTTCAAACTGTAGAAGTCCAATCGGGTCCATCAAAATTTTGTCTGCGACGGATGCAAAATGGTACAGATCGATGTTCGCATTGTCGATATAAATCCAAATTTCTTTTCCGCAATCTTTAAGCTCTTGAAGTTTAGTTCTAATTTCCCAAAGCATCTCTCTTGACACTTGAATTCCTGACGTATTTATGCTAAGCCCTTTTATGTTTTTGTCATTCTTAATTGCATCAAGCTGTGTTAAAATGCCAACAAGAGTTTTTGAGTTATCAAACATCTGAAATTTTTGGTATTTGATTGCTCCATTCAAATCGATTTTTATGTAATCATCTGATTCAATGAGTTTTGATAACAAATTTCTATCGTAAGCTCCAAGTCTAATTCCGTAAGTGCTGTTAACATATTTTTGATTTTTATCATAATGGGCTTGTGATGAAAATCCTAAATTCCCAAGACTCAATGAGAAGCCCACATTAAGAAATTTTGTGTCAAAATATCTTGCTGTAATTCGAACACCTGGCAGGGCTTCAACTGCGGCTCCAAAACTCCATGGCGCATTGCTGAATGTATTTTTTTGTCTGAATACATAATCCGCAAATAATGTGAGCCATTCATTCTTGAAAGGTCTAATTGCAAAATCGATCACAGCTTCTTGACTTTTGAAATCAGTTGTTGAAGTCCCGACAAAACCGAAGGATAACATCTTATTTGGGCGGATTAATGCGCCGATAGAAAAAATGTCTTCACGTTGAAAAAGATTTTTATCTCCATTCGACCAGCCGTACTGTAGTCCAACACTCATCGATCTATTTCCAAATGCCGTTGAAATTCTATAATCGTTGTTCTTTGAATTTCCAATTTTTTCTGCTGTCATGCCGAATCCGAGATTTGGCATTCCGGTGAAAAGCCCCCAATTATTAAAACTTGTAAAATCGTTTCGCGGCGGCGACCAGCTAAAGTAAATATCGAAATCGTGAAGGTAAGTTAGCGAGGCGGGATTGTCATAGCCGTACAAACCAAATTTCATGGCCCCTGGCGATGTGCTGTTAAATCTAGTAAGTTCGCTGTAATTTTGAAACCCAGTTTGGGAAAAAATTTGAATTGAAGTGAACAGAAAGGCAAAAAGAAACATTTTGAATTTCATTGTAGTTTCTCCTGATTAATGATTTAGAATTTTGATTTCATTTAACGGATTAATATATAAAAT
>VGVX01000056.1 GCA_016873845.1 Ignavibacteria bacterium | reverse complement strand
CGGGCCTAAGCTGAATAAACCGACTTTATATCCTGTATTTCCAAGTACACGAAAAGGGAGTTTAATATCTGAAGCGATTGCAGGTGACGAGAAAAATTCTGTAAAAGCTTTATTCTTTAATGCGAGATAACCCACGGCAGCAGCTGCGGATGTTTTGAAAAAATTTCTGCGTGTGAATTTCATTATTCCTCCAAGATTTAAAAATTCTAACAGCTATACTCAATTTATCATACAGTTTCTATTTTTATCATGTTTGTAACGTGTTTTGTTGTTGAGCGAAGACTTCCAACGAACACTACTGTATTTTTTTTCTCTATTTGTTTATTTCTTAATAGTAAACTTTTTGCTTTAATGATAGTCTGATCGGTATCCCCGATTTTTGGGATGACAAAACTTTGAATATCTCTGTACATATTCAGCAGCCGGCAAGTTTGATAATTTACTGTGATTGCAAGGATCCTTGATTTCGGATTAAACTTCGAAAGAACAATTGCTGTAAAGCCGCTCAGTGTTATTGGAATTATTGCACTTGCATTAATTTCATTAGCAATCAAGGCAACAGCTTTTCCAATTGATTGGATGTGGGCATCATCTCTTTCCAATTTTGAAAATTCAAACTGGTGGTCTACTTCAACCTCTTCTGCACGAGAAAGAATTTTATTTAAAACATTTACTACCCGCAGCGGGTCTTTTCCAATTGAAGTTTCGGCACTTAACATGACTACATCTGTACCGTCGAAAACTGCATTTGCAACATCAGATGCTTCCGCACGTGTAGGAAGAGGATTGCTCACCATGCTTTCAAGCATTTGCGTTGCGGTAATTACAAGTTTTCTTTCTTCAATACACCGCTTAATGATCAATTTCTGGATCACCGGCACTTCCTGAGGTTCAAGCTCGACTCCGAGATCGCCGCGTGCAATCATTATCCCATCCGACACATTCAAAATCTTTTCAAAGTTATTTACCCCTTCCAGCAGTTCGATTTTTGCAATTACTGGGATCAAGGATCCGTTTCTTCTCAATATCTTTTTTAGATTAATAACGTCATCGGGTGAACGCACAAACGACAAAGCAAGAAAATCAAGTTTATTCTCAATAGCAAAATCGATATTGGTAAAATCTTTTTTTGTGATTGATTTTGTCTTAAGCTTTACGCCTGGAAGATTTAATCCTTTTTTTTCCCTTAGAAGCCCTCCATCAATAACCACACAAAGAATGTCTGAACGATTTTTGGATTTAACTTTTAACTTAATTAGACCATCATCGATCAAAATTTTATCACCGGGACTTACTTCACTCGGCAGACTTCGGTAGTTCGTAGAGATTCGTTTTTCATTCCCGATAACATCTTTATTTGTTATTGTAATCCTTTGCCCAGATTTTAATTCAATCTCTCCATTGAGAATTTTTCCTATCCGAATTTTTGGACCTTGCAGATCTCCAAGTATCGAAACAGTTTTGTCATTTCTTTTTGAAATTGCCCGAATATGTGAAATGACTTGTTTAAAGAAATTTAAATCAGAATGCGAGAAGTTCAATCTGAAACCATCAACGCCAGCGAGGATCATTTTTTCAAGTATCTCAGCAGAACTTGAAGCGGGTCCGACAGTCGAGAGTATTTTCGTCTTAATGAATTTTTCCACTATAGCTTACTTCTTCCGGCGTGCGCGGGATTTCGCTTTTATTTTAACTCTAGGATTTGAAGCTGTTTTCGGTTTTGTTTTTTTATAAAGTTCGTTAAACTTTTTATCTACGTAATAGAAGACTGAGTTCGTTTCCCATTTACCCAATTTATTTTTTTGGCCGGCTTTTACTCCTGTAAGTATTTCTATTCCCTCTTCGACTGAGTTGACTGAGTAAATTGAGAATTTTTTCTTCTTAACGCTTTCTATTATCTCATTGTCGAGCATCAGGTCTTTTACATTTTGTACCGGAATAATTACACCATGGGAGCCGTCAAGTCCTCTTTTTTTACAGACTTTGTAGAATCCTTCAATCTTTTCGTTTACACCTCCGATCGGCTGGATCAATCCTTTTTGGTTTACCGATCCTGTAACTGCGATTGATTGTTTTAAAGGAATTTCACTCAGAGCGGAAAGCAGTGCATAGATCTCCGTTGAGGATGCACTGTCGCCATCAACTCCGCTGTAAGATTGCTCAAAACAAATACTAGCGGAAAATGAAAGTGGAATTTGCTGTCCAAATTTTTCTCTGAGATATCCAGAAAGAATGAGTACACCTTTGTCATGGGATTTGCCGGAAAGTTTTGCTTCACGTTCGATGTTAATTATTCCCGCACTTCCGGCAGAAACATTTGCTGTTATTTTAGACGGTTTGCCAAAAGCAAAGTGATCAATTCCATAAACAGCGAGACCGTTTATTTCCCCAATCTTTGTTCCATCAGAATCTATGATCAAAGTTCCTTCTGCAATCATCTCATCAATTTTTTCATCAATTCTAGCATGACGCTGCAGAGAGTTTTCGTATGCTTCGACAACATATTCGGAATTCACAACATCAGCCCCTACATCTTTCGCCCAGAAATTTGCTTCTCTGACTAAGTCTGCAACAACAGAAAATCTCGCTGTTAATTTATTCTTACTTCCTGAGTAGCGCGCAGAATATTCTGCAAGTGATGCAATTGCAGTTTTATCAAAAGGAAGCAGCTGCTCTTCTTCGCATAATTTTTTTACAAGTCCGGCTAATTCAATTAATGCTTTATCAGTATTCGGCATTTCATGATCGAAATCCGCTCGGATCTTGAATATTTTTTTGAAATCCTCTTCGTAGTTGCTTAGGATATAGTAGATTTCTTCGCTTCCGACAAAAATCACTTTAGCTGTCATGTCTATCGGTTCTGGTTTCAAATTCGATGAATAATATAAATATGAACTGGCAAAATCTTGGATCTCCAGTTTTCTATATTGAAGAACTCGTTTAAGAGTTTTCCATACACCAGGCTCGGTTAAAGTATCAAAAGAATTCAAGACCAAATATCCGCCATTTGCACGCAGCAGCGAACCAGCACGAATCGACATAAAATCGGAATACCAATAGCCGCCCCCTTCGTACGATTTTTCGATCGAACCAAATAAATTGTTAAAGGTTGGAGAAGTTTCGATTATAACAGGACACTCTTTCGTCCCCGAGTTATCCAGAATTACATTAACCATAAAGACCCGAAAAGGATCTTTATCGGAAGCAACAGGTTGAGCGACTCCTTCTTGCGGCTGCGGCTTACCAGTCGATTTGAAATCTTCCAATGAATTTAATATCGAATCATGAACTTCATTCAAATACTGATGAACTTTTTCGAAATTAAATTTTTCTTTCAAGTCGGAGATGGCACTATCAATTAAAATCGAAACAGTTTCCTGCTCAAGTTTAATAAGTTTTTCCTGATATTGCTGCGAAAGCTTTAAACCTTTTTTGAAAAGCTCCTGAAGATCAATTTCGAAATCTTGATATTTTTCAATTATATCATCTGCTTGAGCTTGCGTAATTTTTTGTTCCTTGACTTTTTCACCAAGCTGCTGAATCGGAATGGGTTGCCCTTCGATAAGCGGAAAAACGTCAGGCCGAACGTACTGCCCCATTTGAATTTGACCGAGAGAAAATCCGTCTTTTTTAATTATCTCTTCGAATTCGAGCATCATCGATTTTTCTTCTTTTGCATATTCATCCATTATCGATTTTCTTCTGGAAGTATAGGATTCATCTTCTAATAGTGTTGGAATTTTCTCAATCAAATAGTCAATCATACTATCCATTGCGTTTGAAAAAAGTGCTCCAACTCCAGCCGGAAGGATGAGCAGTCGCGGCATTTCAGGGCAGGAAAAGTTATTGACATAAGCATAATCCATCGGGACGGGACAGTTGGGATTTATTCTTTCTAGAATTTTTTGAATTGTTGTTGCTTTGCCTGTGCCGGACAAGCCTGTTACAAAAATATTGTAACCTGGAGAATAAAGATCGACACCAAGCCGTAATGCTTTAAGAGCTCTTTCTTGGCCAATAATACCTTCAATCGGTTCAAGCTGACGAGTTGTTTCAAAATCAAAAATTTCCGGACTACAAGTCCAGCGAAGTTCAGAGGGTAGTAGGGGTGTATATTTCCTAGCTTTTGCAAGTTTCTTAGCCATGTTTTCCACTTTTTATTTGAAAGTTAAAGAAAATTTCGGTTAGTAGAAAATACGTTGATAGTATGAAATGAATATAATTTTAGACTAAGGTAGAGGCGAAGTCCGAGAAATTTTTTGAAAATTGAATCTTGAATTTGTTCTAGATAATATTTACCGGTTTTTTCTATTGAAGCAAAATCATTTTTTTCGTTTCTGAAAAATTGCCTGCTCGAAGCTGATAAAAATATATGCCGCTTGATAATGTATAATGATCCGTCAGCTGACGGATGGAGAATGGATAATTGTAGCTCCCAGATTTAAGTTCTTCATTAATTAAAGTTAAAACTTCTCTCCCAAGCAGATCAAATACTTTTAGAGTAACATGACTGATAGCTGAAAGCTGAAAGCTGATTGCTGTACTAGGATTAAATGGATTAGGATAATTCTGAAAAAGAGTGAAGGCGCCGGGTATTTGCTCAAGTTTTTCATCAATAGATGTTAATGTATCAACATTTATTTGATGTGCAGCGATGCCATTATTTGTTGCGAGTACATAAATTATATAAACGCCATTGCCATAGTAACGATATGCTACATCTCCGGAAGTTCCGACTGTGTTAGCATTCGTTCCAAGCGAAGGAGTGGTTTCATACACTACTGCATCGGCTGCACCATTTGTAATATTTAATACTTTAGCATTTTCGTTTGGAAATCCGTATTGATATGTAATTAAAAATTTCTTTCCAAATGCTTCTATGAAACGCATTGAGTTACTTCTACTATCTACAACAGAGGAGGGAATGGTAGCAACAGCGCCGCCGCTTGGGGTAAATTCCCGCGGAGTAATACTATTGCCGTTCACAAAAAAATTTACACTGCCTAGTCCTTTCGGATAAACTGCGGGGCTAGTACCCACGTTTGTAACTCCACTCAAAATTATCTCAGTTGGAGTTGATATGAAATTTCCACTACTCATTATCCATTTTAGAACTCTATTCGAACTTGCAACAGCAGCATAGATTACAGCAGAATTATCACTTGTTGATCCAACGACTGTAAATTTATCCCCCAGTCTGTAAGCACCGCCATTGTATGTTAAAACTTGAACAGGCGCTGATGTTTCATCGTTCCATTTGTAAATTTTAAATGGATCGGTACTTGCATTTACTGTAAGATTTGCACCGAATATTACACCATCAGTTGAGACTTCAATGTCATTTAATGTAAAAGTTCCGCCGGATATTCCCGAAGTATTTAAAGTGCCGACTTGATCTCCAGTATTTGCATCTAATATCAAAGCATTCGGACGGCTGACAACATAAAGCCGATGATTCCCATTTTTATACGCATAAACAAGTCCGCGCTCTGTACTTCCGGTTGGAGAGAGCCATGAAGGTAAATTTCCACCGCCTGCAGAGAATGACCAAATCGGAATTTTTGTACCTGTAACGGTTACTTGAATCGTATCGGATGAAGCTCCAACTCTTCCAACAATTAATCCGCTCCCAATTGAGGTTGGATGGAAAAATCCAAGTGTATCAATTGAACCACTTATGCCAATGATCTGCCAAGTGACATCATTCGACGACAGTTCAATTTGATATCCCCACAGATCTTTTCCGTTGATGTTAATTTTTTTTGACTGAGATGAATCAATATAAATCTGTTTTGGCTGCAGATAAAAGCTGTCAAGAATGTCTGTTGATGATACTTCACAAACTGCGAGCAAAGCATTCGCAACGGAACGTTCACCTCCGGCATCACTCGGGCTGTTGACTACTTCATTGCGAACAACCATTGTTGTCGAGCCGCCTCCATCCAAATTAACCGCCTGATAACAACCGATGCCTTGCATGTAATTTGCTAATTGAGGTAAGGACATTCCAATGCTAAATCCAGTTTGTCTTCCATCAACTGTAACGAAAAATACTTTTGTACTGTCTAAGTTAAAGCCGACAGCAGTGCGAGGGTGTACATCTGTGCTCAATCCAGTTGGTACTACTCCGTTAACAACTAACTTTGGTCCGCCTCCTACTAAATTCGTTATTGCTCCTCGGTTTGGATTGGTTCCAATTGTAATTCGCACAGTATCACCAACATTAACATAATCCGTTAAAAATGTTTTTGCAGTTCCATTTCCGGATAAAACATATTCACTCGAACTAAAGCTCATGTTTCCGGTATTTGTGGTTTTCTGAAGTACAATGAATTTTTGGCTACTGTTAATTTGAAAATCTGTAATCGGTTTTAATTTCACCTCGGCAACTTGATTATTCGATAAGGTCGATGAACCAAAGTATTTGTTATATAATACCAGATAGTTTGTAACTACCGTATCATTCACGCAATTTAAATTCAAAGAATTTTCATTCGAAGCTGTCACAGTCCCGGAAAAACCCATGTCATCCATAAATAATTTTTTTTCATCAATTGTTCCGAACAATGGTCGGAGATTTGGACGTCCAAAAGTAAATTCTTTCTCTGATATCATCGATCCGACAAGAAAAGTATATGGATTATAAGGAGCGCTTATGCCATAGAAATCGCCATTAACAGCTCCCATTACAATGTGACCGCTTTTACTTTTTCTTTTCGACATTGAAGAAGTTTTTTCGAAGCCGGTTCCAAGCACATCCTTTGACAAAACTGTTTTAAGTTTGTTCTTGGGATTTGTCAAATCAACTTCAAAAATTTTAATGTTGTAAGGTCCCGAAGTTTTATAAACAGAATGGTATTTGAATCCAGGTCCAACAATCTTCATTGTAGAATCTTGACCATAAATTACAATTGTTGAAATAAAGAATAGAGCAAACAGAAGAGACACAATTCGGCTCATTTTAACCTCTCGATATTTTTGGATGCACCTTTTTTTACAAATATGGAAAAATAGCTGCGAATTTAATAGAAGTTTTTTCA
Source organism: Ignavibacteria bacterium (assembly GCA_016873845.1). Taxonomy (NCBI): domain Bacteria; kingdom Pseudomonadati; phylum Ignavibacteriota; class Ignavibacteria; species Ignavibacteria bacterium. The sequence goes on along the minus strand of VGVX01000056.1, from coordinate 10,603 downwards.
TATTGTTTAACGAATTCAATTCACGAACTGTTCATCAAAAAGTTTATATTTGAAACAAAGAGTCTGAAAGAATGAAGATGCAGGTACTTAATATCCATCCAGAAAATCCACAACTTAGATTTATTAATCGTGCAATCGAAGTCCTAAAAGATGGAGGATTAATCATTTATCCTACCGATACCGTCTATGGTTTGGGGTGTGATATATTTCACAAACAAGCACTTGAACGGGTTTATCACATCAAAAAAGATTTGGAAAAAAAACCGCCAAGTTTTATTTGTTCAGACTTAAAAGATATTGCCAAGTATGCGAAAATCTCTACTGTTGTTTATCGAACAATGCGCCATGCTTTGCCAGGTGCCTATACTTTCATTCTTCCTGCTGCGAGAGAAGTCCCAAAAAAATTGTGGAGTAAAAGAAAGTCTGTTGGAATAAGAATTCCCGATAATCTTATTTCACAATTACTTGCCAAGGAACTTGGTACACCAATTGTGAGCACAAGCGTTACCGATGCAAATGGTGAAATATTAAATGACGAAGACTCGATCAAAAAATATTATGGCAATATAGTTGACTTGATGCTTTACTCAGGCCCGATTGGACTTAATCCATCCACGATTGTCGATTATACCGATGACACTCCTGAAGTAATTCGTGAAGGTGCAGGAGACATCTCAGTTTTTAAATGAAAAATTAAAATTGAAAATGCAAAATTACAGAGCAAATATTAAAATGTAGCAATCCCAATGTTATTCAGTTATCAGTTCTGTTAAGACATTTTTGGTTTTTAATCTGTCATTTTGAACTTTTATCCGTCATTTTCTTAGTCCCATCTTAATTTACTCTCTAAATCAAATAGTAAAATTCAAAATGCAAATTTACAGAGCAAATATTAAAATTTATCAATCTCAATTCGGTTTATTTTAGGGAAAGAGCTCCTCATATTTTATTTTTAATCTCTATGGGTTCAATTCCCCGTTGCTTGCGGCGAATTAGAAATAGATTCTATAGAGATACCCCGTCCGCTTGCGGCGGGGTAGTTCATTTTGATTTTTGATATAAGACATCAATCTAGCGTACCATAAATTGTTACTTTTGGTGCATTCGGTCCATCGATTGCACGCAAATTTTCCCAAACGTTTTCTCTCAATCGTAAAAATTTGAATCCGTAAAAATATGGTTTCTTTGCAAGTAGTTTTTTTTCATTTGGATGCGGCAGACCATTATTTTTTATTCGAAGTTCAAGATTATATTTTTTTATCTCCTCATTTTTTTTGTTAACCACTTCGTTTTCGATTATTCTTTTTTCATTCAAACTTAAAGAAGCTTCCTGATAATTCATCAAGGTTTGAATTTTAACTTCCGGGTCTGTTGAGTGAATAAAATTAACCGTTCCATCTTCTTCAACTGAAATTATTCCAGTATGTCCGACATAAACATCCGTTGGACTGAAACCGCGAACGACATTAACGAAATCACCAGTTTTTAAGTGATGTAAAACATTTGGAATTTCTTCAGCGGGAATGTATGACCAAATAAGATTTTCAACCGGAACATTTTGACCGATGTTATACTTTTTGAAAAATGCCGCACGATCGATTTTACTCATAACTTGAATTGATTTACCTTGTGCAATTTCATCTGTGATATCTTTCAAGAACCAAGAATTATTGACGTCCCAATCTGCTTCTGTATAATGATTACGAGTTGTGTAAGAAATTATTCCATCTTTATATCGAATGCGCTGAAGCATTGCAAAAAAAGTTTTCCAATTATTCGAGAATGCCATAGCATAAGTGTGTTCACTGAAAACGACACAATCGCTTCTATCTAAGCAGTACAACGGCTGATCGTCATAAATTTCAAATGGGTATTCGCCTAAGAGATACATTTCATATTTTTGTCCAATATTTTTTTTAGCAATAAGCTGAATTCGTTTTCTTAGGTCGGGTTCATAGAAGTGAAGATATTTTAAATAATCATCTACTTCCCTGGGCGAGTACTTGTAAATCGGATTATAAATTAATCTACGAAGAAGATCTAACTCCAAGTCAGCTTTTATGGCTGCGTCGATTTGTTCTTGCGTTAAAATTATTTCGTGAATTTCTCTATCTTCAAGTATTTCTTTAGTAGGTGCGCAGCTGATTACAGCTAATAGTATAGCACTGAATAAAATGGACCAGATTTTCATTTAGATTCCTTTTGATTTTACAACAAAGTTAAGAAAACGTCAGAATAAATTTAAAAAGATTGAGAGAAAACATTCTGGAAAATATGCACGAGCAAGATTAGTATCTCATTCTTTAAGAAGTAATTGATAAAATTTTGAAATTAAAAATAATTGCAGTCTTTGTGAACGGCCGACATTCAACGAGTTAAGTAACTTCTGCCGTTCAAGTTCAACAGCTGGATTTATAACAATTGAGTGAGACTATCTTACTTTTTTGTAATTTGAAGCGAGCCTGATGTTAAATAAATTCCATCTCCTGTATAAACATAAATGTTAAACTTTCCAGCATCGTAAAAAGGAATTTTTTTGTGGAAGAATACATCCTTCGGATCTAGTTCTTGATAAATTGTGGCTTCGTAAAATTCTTTTCCTTTTGCGTCAACTTTATAAAGCTCATAGTAAATTTCGTCTTTGTTGATTTCGTAGCCAAGCTGAACCAAGAAATGAAGGTACCCACCATTTGTTGCGATAGAAAAGGAATTTGCGGAGTTAATCGGCTTGCCTTCTTTGTCGACTCCTTCGCAGAAAAGAATCGTCTGACTATGTGCTCGAACAATAGTGAGCAAAACAAAAAATATGTAAGTAATTAAAATTCGTAAAAATATCTTCATCAGAACCTCATGTTTGAACTGTAAAATTCATATTATAAAATGAAATTATTTACGGAGAAATTCAACTTTTAATTTAAAATCTTAAACTATTATTTCTTACTACCAATTGAATCTGATTTAGTTTCACTGGAATCTCGTACAATAACCATCATTTTAATAACGTTTTTATGAACCAAATAATTTATATTTATAAAAAAAACATAGAGCTTTTAATGAAAGTTATTACAGATAACATTGAATTTTCGACAAAAGGTGATGCTGATATGATTGACATCACACAGGAGATTCAGGAAATTATTACAAAATCTGGCTTTGCAGAAGGCAATGTTCTCGTTTTCGCAGTCGGTTCGACCGCTGGCTTAACGACAATCGAATATGAGCCAGGTTTGAAGCGGGATATACCGGAATTCTTCGAAAAAATTATCCCTTCAGGTAAACGTTATTATCACGATGACACTTGGGGAGATGGGAACGGACATTCACATCTCAGAGCTTCACTTCTTGGTCCTTCGATACAAATCCCTTTTAAAGACAAACATCTGCTGCTAGGAACTTGGCAGCAAATCGTATACGTAGATTTTGATAACCATCCACGTCAAAGACGAGCAATCGTTCAAATTATAGGAGAATAAAATGCTGAGTAAAATGAATTCGCTTAAAGCGTACTGCTATACAAGAAATAAATATTTTGTTGGATTATTTTTAGTAATACTGACTTTTGTTTTTGTCAAAGACCTAAATGGCTGGGGAAGTACAGGTCACTCAATCATAAACCGAAAAACCACGATTTACTTCCCAATTAGTATGGAAGCATTTAAGTCTTGGGCTGAATATTTAGCACTTCATGCTTCTGATGCTGATTACCGAAAAGGAAGCGATCCATCAGAAGGACCGAAACACTATATCGATATTGATAATTATTCCGAATTCTTTGCTGGAAATATGCCAACAAGTTTTGATACACTTGTAGCAAGATATGGTTTGACTTTTGTTATGGATCAAGGAATATTACCTTGGGCTACAGTAACAACATTCGATTCTTTGACAAAAGCTTTTCAAGGAAAGGATTGGGAAAGAGCAAAACTATTTGCTGCAGATCTCGGTCATTACGTCGGCGATGCACATCAACCTCTGCACATTACGAGAAATTACGATGGACAATTCACGAATCAAAGAGGGATCCATTCACGCTATGAAACTCAAATGATCAACCGATATCAAGGGATGATCACTTTTTTAGTTGACTCAGTAACAAATGTCTCTAGTCCATTGGATTTTGTTTTCAATTATATTTTTAATTCTTATTCATATCTGGATGATGTGCTTCGAGCGGACAGCATTGCCAAAGCCGCAGCTGGAAATACTACAAGTGAATATTACTACTCACTTTTTTGGGATTATTCGAACACTTATACTGTCGAACTTTTCCGATTAGCATCACGAAATCTCGCTTCCTTGATTTATTCTGCTTGGTTAAAAGCCGGAAGTCCAGTATTGCCAGCTTCATTGGTTGAGGATTTTACTACCGTTCCAAAAACTTTCACGTTATATCAAAATTTTCCGAATCCATTTAATTACTCAACGCAGATACGATATTACATTCCAAAAGAGTTAAGTAATGAGTTCGTTCTCATAAAAGTTACTGATACACTCGGAAGAGAGGTTACAACTCTTGTAAGCGAGCCAAAGTCAGAAGGATTTCAACAAATTGAATTCGATGCGGCATTCCACAAACTGACTTCAGGAATTTATACATATCAAATTCAAGTCGGAAGCTACAGCGAATCTAAAAAGATGAATTATGTGAAGTAAAAATTTAAGATTGAAAGATTAAAAATTAAAATAAAGTTATTAGAAAGTAATAAATGAAAACAAAATTTATGATTCTTGTACTTTTTCTGACTCTCGAAATTACTTTTTCCCAAGTTTTAACTTGGTCGCCATACTTCGCAACTCGAAACGATGTAATCACAATCGATTACGATGTTTCAAAGGGAAATGGTGCCTTGGTCGGAGTATTTCCAATTTACGTCCATACTGGTGTAATAACGGATTCAAGTAAAAATCCGAATGACTGGAAATATGTGAAAACAACTTGGGGCTCACCAGCAAATCAACCTTCTACAAATTATATGGGAGGAAATATATGGAGAATTGTGATCAACATTCCCGCTTACTATGGTGTGCCGACAAGTGAAAATATTAAAAGTCTCGCATTTGTATTTCGAAATTCTGATGGTTCAAAAGTTGGCAGAGATAAAGATGGAAGCGACATATTTCTTCCTATCAATCAGCCGGGTTTGAATCTTGGTTTTCAATCCCCTACTGAAAGCCCTGTAATGCTAAATCTCAATGACAGTGTTAAAGTTGTAGTTCATTCATCACAATCGACAAATCTTTCACTTTACCTTGATGGCTCGCTTATTGCGTCTACCGACAGTTTCACGATCACAAAATATGTAAAAGCAACTGAATACGGCAAGAAACGAATCAAAGCAATTGCATTCGGTACAGGCGGAAGTTCAAAATCAGATTCGGTTTATTTTGTTGTTAGGACTCCAGTTACAACAGCTGCTCAACCTCCAAATACTATTGATGGAATAAATTACACAAGTTCGACATCTGCAACGCTCGTATTTTATGCCCCATACAAAAATTATGTGTATGTCGTCGGTGATTTCAACAATTGGGAAGTAGATCCAAATTTTTATATGAAACGGACTCCCGACGGAAATCGATATTGGCTTGAGATAAATAATCTTATTCCTCAAAAAGAATACATCTATCAATACTTTGTTGACGGAACATTGAAAATTGCCGATCCTTATTCCGAGAAACTTATCGATCCTTGGAGAGATAAAGAAATTCCGAGTATAACTTATCCGGATTTAATTGAATATCCATTCGGAAAAACCTGGCACATTGCTTCGGTTTTGCAGACGGCTCAAACCCCCTATTCATGGCAGACTACTTCTTATCAAAGACCGGCAAAAACCGATTTGGTAATTTATGAACTGCTAATACGCGATTTTCTTCACAGCCACGATTACAAAACTCTCACAGACACATTGAACTATTTGAAAAATCTCGGAGTGAATGCGATTGAGTTAATGCCAATTATGGAATTTGAAGGAAATGAAAGCTGGGGTTATAATATTTCTTTCCACCTTGCACCGGATAAATATTACGGGCCAAAAAACGATTTGAAAAAATTTATTGATAAAGCCCACGAAATGGGATTTGTAGTTTTATTCGATATGGTTCTCAATCATGCGTTCGGACAGTCTTCTCTCGTGCGATTATATTGGGACTCAGCGAATGAACGACCGGCGGCAAATTCGCCTTGGTTCAATCCGATTGCAAAACATCCTTACAACGTCGGTTACGATTTTAATCACGAAAGCCAGGCAACAAAAGATTATGTCGACCGCGTTTGCAAATTCTGGTTGACGGAATACAAAGTCGATGGTTTCCGATTCGATCTTTCAAAAGGTTTTACACAAGTGAATTCCGGCGGGGATGTCGGATTATGGGGGCAATACGACGCTTCGAGAATCGCTCTATTAAAAAGAATGGCTGATAAAATCTGGCAGACGGATTCAACCGCTTATGTCATACTTGAACATTTTGCTGTCGATTCAGAAGAGATTGAACTCTCTAATTATGGAATGCTTCTTTGGGCAAACACAAATCATAGCTTTAACGAAGCAACGATGGGTTGGCATGACAGCGGCAAGTCTGATTTTTCACGAGTCTCATACAAAACGCATGGATTTGCAAAGCCGCACGTTATTGCCTACATGGAAAGTCACGACGAAGAAAGGTTGATGTATAAAAATTCGCTTTACGGAAACTCAAGCGGTTCGTACAATATCAAAAATCTTGCAACTGGATTAGAAAGAATTAAGCTCGCTGCTGCTTTCTTTTTTTCTATTCCCGGTCCGAAAATGATCTGGCAGTTTGGGGAGCTCGGCTATGATATTAATATCGACTACAATGGAAGAACAGGGACCAAACCGATCAAGTGGGATTATTTTATCCATGTGAACAGAAATAAATTGTACAAAACTTTCGCAGCACTGACAAAAATCAAGAAAGAGTTTGATGTATTCAGAACAACTAATTTCACTTTAGATCTTTCTGGTTCAGTCAAAAGAATGTGGCTTAATCATTCCTCAATGAATGTCGCAATCATCGGCAATTTTGATGTTATGCAGAAAACCGTTTCGCCTAATTTTCAAAATACGGGCTGGTGGTACGATTACTTCAGCGGCGACAGCATTAACGTTTCAAACACTTCAATGACGTTTAATCTAATGCCTGGTGAATTTCATATTTACTCAACTATCAAACTACCGACCCCAGAACCTGGTTTGCTGACAAGCATTGAATCTGATGTAACTTCGAATCCAGCTCAATTTGCTTTATATCAAAATTATCCAAATCCATTTAATGCGGCTACGAATATTAAATTCTCAATTGCGGAATTTGGAGTTCGGAATGCGGAATATTCAAACCTTCATAATTTGAATCAACAATTGGTTACGTTAAAAGTTTATGACGTTCTTGGAAGAGAAATTGCGACTTTAGTTGATGAAGTGAAAGAAGCTGGGACTTACACTTATCCATTCTCCATCCGTCAGCTGACGGATCATTATACATTGCCAAGCGGAGTATATTTTTATAAATTGACATCAGGTAATTTTACTGAAGTGAAAAAGATGGTTCTTATAAGATAATGTTAATGTTCTTTTTCTGATTAAAATTTTTGATTGGAGCTTTTTATGTGGAAAATATTAGTTTCAATTTTTCTTTTTTGGGCGTATATACCCGCTGCAGTCTTCTCACAAGCTTTCTTTGTGAATAAATCTCAAACTGGAATTATCAAAGATGATTTTGTGGTAAATGACGACTCGCTTGATAATGTCAACCAAATTTACCAGGAAATGGCAATGGATGCCGAGGGTAATTTTATAATTGTCTGGACTGATAGAAGACTTGGAGAAGATGATATTTGGTTTCAACGATTTGATGCACTTGGTAACCGATTAGGCAGTAATACAAAAGTCAATACGACATTAGGAAATTATGGAAATTATTCAGCATCGGTCTCAATGGATAGTTCGGGTAACTTTATTATTAGCTGGAGTGGTTACAATGATAGAAGACTTCCACAGATTTATTTCCAACGTTTCAATAGATATGGTGTCCCATTTGGAGCGAATAAAAAAGTATCCCCTGACACAACTTATGCGTATTTTACGTCATCGGCACTTCACAATAATGGTAAATTTATAATTTCCTGGGAGGACCCCAGATATGGATATTTCCCTTCTGTTTTTTGTCAAATATTTGATGATAGTGGAATTCCAATCGGCTCAAATCTCTTAGTAAATGATACAGTAAAATATCGTGGCGGATGGTATTCTAAATTGACTATTATCAATGATGAAAAATTTGCTGTGACTTGGCAATATGATGGGATCCATATTTTACTTCAGATTTTTAATAATGATGGTCATAAAATCGGTCCAAATATAGAAGTGGATGATGATAGTACAATATATGGCTTCAGGCACACACCGGCTATTTCCAAGATTGACAGTAATCGCTTTGTCATATCTTGGGCAGATAATGACCATAATATTATTTTTTTAAAAATATATGACGAATTTGGAAATCAGATTGGATCAAAGCACAGAGTTAATAATGATATTTTTACAATTGCTCGGAAAGATCCACAGATATCCTATGATGGCGATCAGAGATTCATCGTAACCTGGAATGAGTCACCTTCGGCAAATCAAAAATATTTAATGGGACAGCAATTTTCTACAAATGGTACACTAATAAAATCAATTTTTCCTATAAATAAATTTAGTTTTTTTGATGATTATGGGTGGTATTATAACTTTGCGACTTTGGAATCCAACTCATCTCGTATAGTTTTTTGTTGGGGAGATAACAGGCATGGAAAAGGTTATGATATTTACTGCAAAATTGTCACGTGGGACTGGAATGGATTAACAAATGTTGAAGATGTAGCAGAAAATCCGACCAGTTTTGTTTTATATCAAAATTATCCAAATCCATTTAATCCCAGTACAGTCATCAGCTATCAGCTTTCAGCTGCTAGTCATGTAAATTTGAAAGTTTTTGATGTGCTTGGGCGGGAAGTTGCAATTTTAGTTAATGAAGTAAAAGATGCTGGAACTTATAATTATCCATTCTCAATCTCACGTGTAGGCGGACAGTTTCTCAATTCTCAATTGAATTCCGGAGTTTACATCTACAAATTAACCGCCGGCAACTTTACAGCCCAGAAGAAAATGATTGTTTTAAAATAACCTCAAATCTCGCAGAGTGAAAAGACTGTTTTATTCTTTGTGAAACTCTGTGTTCTCTGTGGTGAAAACAATTCCAATAAAAAACCCCGTTCTGAATTTTCACTCTGAACGGGGCATAAATCTCTTATTGAACCCTAATTAGAAGGCGAATCCTAAATTAAATCCAAATAAGTTTGTAGAATTTTTATATGTTCCATTGAACTTAACTGGGGATGTAGCCGGAACTGCGGAATCATTAACATCGTTCGTGAACGATATATATTGATAAGCTACATCAGCCCGGATATTTCGCGTAATTTGATATCCAAATCCTGCAGTAAACTCATGACGATTTGAACCCGGTAATGATGGATCCATGTACATTGTCGGGATTGGATTACCATCGTATACATATCCAAGTCTGAATGCGAATGGAGACATTCTGTATTCACCACCAAACTTGAACGAAAAGGAATTGTCCCAATTTTTTGGTGTTTTCAAATCTGCCCATGCCGCTGAATTCTTTTCGAAATCAACTGCAAGCTCTTTATAACTCTTCCATCCCACGAATTGGAAATCTGCATTGAGTGTAAGATCTGACATTGCATCATAAGAAATACCAAATCTGAAATCATATGGCATAGTCAATTTTGCCACACCAGGTCCATTCGGGAAAAGATCCGAATGCCCAACCGGGAAACCAGTCGGTTTTGCTGGTAAGTTTGAGAACGTCAAATCGCCGTTAAAAGTAATTTCAGCTTTGTGGCGATATGAAGCTCCAAAAGAAAGATTATCTAATGGGCTGAATAAAAGTCCGACGTTGAAGGTGTATGCCGCTTTACCATCTCCTTCAAGGTTAACTCCAACATTTGGTGCTGCGGGTAATGCAACGCCAGGTGCCAACGGAATAGATGGAATATCAATCACTTGATAAAATAGTACATTGGACATTATATAATTAAATCCAACGCCAATCTGGAACATATCATTAACTTTGTAAGCAACGGTTGGATTGATATAGAAAGTCCTCAATTCAGTTTTAACAGCGAGAGATTTTCCAATCCAAGTTGCCGGCCATTCAGAACCAAGTCCATAAGGATTGAATACACCAACTCCAAACGATAACCCGTAACCCATAGAATAAGTACCATAAAAATTAATGGGTGTAAATGTCCGCTTAACCGTTTCAGAAGTTAATGTACTTGGAGCTGGGCCTTTAAATTCCATAGTCGGCATAATCAGGGTTGTACCGGCTAAGAAATTTATTCCTCTTAAATTCGCTAATCCAGCAGGATTAAAATAAATTGCAGACGCATCAGAAGCCATTCCAACGAAGGCATGTCCCATTCCCATTGCACGTGCGTTTTGAGTGCCTGTTTGAAAACCACCTGCAAATGTAAGGTTGACTAATGCGACTAAAAAAAGTACTACTGTTA